>JBJTTE010000135.1:0-7617 GCA_046080005.1 Erythrobacter sp. | reverse complement strand
TCAAATTTAATCATGACTATCGCTGGTTCAAACGGTTCTAATCGCTTTCAATCTCCCCTAATTCCTGATTTAGCAGAAGCTATCAATGTTCGACCAGACCGCAACACTCACAATCAACAGGCTTACCAGCTTGTACCATGACCAAAATTTTCCGAGGACGTTCCAATGAGGCGACAAATTGTTCTAGGCTAAAAGCAGCCCTAACGTTCCGTCCTTGGGCGCGGTACGCCATAAGGCATCGGTTTTTTCACGAGAGCGGTTGTAAACTGCAATTGGAAAGCCATTTCTTTCAACGTTAAGAGCGATATTTTCGCCCATAACAGCTAATCCAATCACACCAAAGAGATACCAATAACTGGTAAAATTATCAATGGTGGTAATATGTGAGTTGTATGTACTCTCCATGTTCCCAACCACCCTGAACCCTGTTTGAGTAATACCGCAGATAAAGCAGCCATGTGGCCGGGGTCCACATCATAATCTCCGGGTTGTCTGCAAAACCCCCGGAATCACAGCAACCTCAGCCGCTCAACCCCTTTCGAAACGGCCTCTCAGTGTCGCAGTGGGCGCACTGGCTCACCTGGGGCTTTCAGGTGATGCCGGTGTTTTTCCTCGTTGGCGGCTATTCCAATTCGGTGAGCTGGGGGATTGTGACGGGCAGGGCCACAGCCGGACAGGACGGGATCTATCGCGACTGGTTGGCGTGCCGGGTGCAACGCCTCATCACCCCGTCCTTCCCGGTGCTGCTGCTCTGGGCTGCGCTGGCAGTGGTCATGACGCAGGTCGGCCTGCCGCGTGAGCAGATCCGCATGGCGACCGAGGCAGCGCTGATCCCGGTCTGGTTCCTCGCGGTCTATCTGTTGGTGACCGCATTTACGCCGCTCGCCGCGCGCGCTTGGGACAAGCTGGGCTGGGGGAGTTTTGCCCTGTTCGTGCCGCTCGCGATGCTGACCGATTGGCTGACCTTCACGATCAAGGTGCCCTATGTGAACTTCACCAATTTCCTGTGGGTCTTCCTCGCCATCCATCAGCTCGGCTTTGCGTGGCGGGCAGGCAAGTTCGCGAATGTCGGCTTTGCGTGGCTGTGGTTCGCGGTCTCGCTCGCGATCCTTGTGTCGATCACGGTCTATGGCTTCTACCCGGTCTCGATGGTGTCCGCGCCCGGAGGCCTTTCCAACTCGCTCCCGCCGACCCTGGCGCTGTTCGCGCTGGCCGCGGCGCAAGTCGGCCTAGTGCTGGCGCTCGAACCGGCAGGGCGGCGGATGCTGGCGAAGGTCGGAGCGTGGACTGCAACGGTGCTGGTGAACGGCATGATCATGACCGTCTATCTCTGGCATCTCACCGCCTTTGTGCTGGTGATGACGGCGGATTGGCTGCTGCTGGGCGGCTTGGGACTTGGCCCGGTGCCGGGGACGGGCGAGTGGTGGGTGACGCGGCCGATCTGGATCGCGGTCTATGTGCTCGCGCTCCTGCCGATGATCGCGCTCTTTGCGCGCCACGAGCGCAGCTTCGGGCCCATTCGCGGCGGACGCACTGTGCCGCGCCTGCGGGTGGTGCTGGGCGTGCTCGCGATCTGCGCCGGTCTCGGCGCGACTGCCGGGCTGACCATCGCCAGCCCCGATAGCATCTCCGGCATCCGCTGGTGGGTGGTCGCCCTGCCGCTGGTGGGTGCGGCGCTGATGGGCTTTGGCCCGGTCTATCGCCCGAGAAACCGCCCGGGACCGCTCAGCGATCCAGCCTAGGCGCCGATCAGGTAGTCGCGCGTGGTCGGCAATGCGTTGCGATCGCGGACATACTGGATCTGGTAATTGCCCATGCCGCCATGCTCGAATACGGTTGCAGCCCCGGCGAGGTAAAAGGTCCACATCCTGAAGAACCGCTCGTCGTACATTGCGACGATCGCATCGCGGTGTGCGTTACAGTTGGCATACCAGACACGTATCGTCTTTGCGTAGTGGAGCCGCAAGGTTTCGATATCTGTGGCGATCAGACGGGATTTCTCGCTCGCCGCCAGCGTTTCGGAAAGGGCCGGGATGTAGCCGCCGGGGAAAATATACTTGCGGGTAAAGGGGTCGGTGGTGCCCGGGCTGCCAAACCGGCCAATGGTGTGGAGCAGCATGACCCCGTCATTAGCCAGCAGATTGGCACAGCAGCGGAAAAAGGTCTCGAACTGCGCGCGGCCCACATGCTCGAACATGCCCACCGAAACGATCCGGTCGTAGCGGCGAGCGCTGGCTGCGGTGTCACGGTAATCCTCGAGGAGGATCGTCACGCGGTCAGCGACCCCGGCCTCTTGCACCCGCTGGCGAGCCAGTGCTGCTTGCTCGTCGGATAGAGTGATCCCGGTGACATGCACATCGTGGTGCCGTGCCAGATGGATCGCCATCCCGCCCCAGCCGCAGCCGATGTCTAGCACTTCCTGCCCAGGCGACAAAGCCAGCTTCTTGGCAATGTGGGCAAGCTTCGCCTCCTGCGCCTGTGACAGCGTGGTCACGCCTTGAGACCAATAGCCGCAAGAATATTGCCAATGCTCATTGTCGAGCATCAGCGCATAAAGTTCGTTCCCGATATCATAGTGGTGCGCGACGTTGGCCTTTGAGCCGATGCTGTTGTTGATCTGTTCGGCAGCAAAGGTTGCGCGGTCCCAGAAACCCTTGAGAAGACTCGGCTTGCCGATCCTGCCGCCTTTGTCCCAAGGATTGTTAGCGCGAAACAGGCTGGCGAGCCCCATCACATCGCCTTCCTCGATCAGCAGACGGCCTTCCATAAAGGCTTCGGCTGCACCCAATTCGTGATCGATCAGAACATCGCGTGGCACAGCAGCGTCAGTCACCCGCAGCACAATCTCGGGAAAGCCAGGGGCGGGGGTTCCATAGGTCCTGCTGCTGCCATCGGCAAAGACGACCCCGAGGCGGCCCTGCCTGATCACGTAGGTCAAGAAACGGTTGACCAGACGCTTACTCATATGTGTCCTTTCGATGCCCGATTGGCTCGGTTAGCCTAGAGGCCTGTTTTCGCAAGATCGCTGATGCTGTAGATTCTCCGTCTACGGAAGAAGGATGCAGGTCCATGTCTAAGGCAAAGACTACGATCACCGATGTCGCAGTCGAGGCATTTATTGCAGGTGTTGAACCGGCGGCTAAGCGCAAAGAAGCGCAGGTGCTTGATGCCTTGTTCCGACGGGTGACCGGGAAGCCGCCCAAGATGTGGGGGCCAAGCATGATCGGCTACGGTGAATATCGCACAACCTATGAAAGCGGGCGGGACGTGCACTGGATGCGCAGCGGCTTCAGCCCGCGCAAGGCCAAGCATTCGCTCTACCTGATGGGCGGATATTGCGATGACATCACCGCGGCAGGCCGCACCGAAAAGCTCGCCCAGCTAGGCAAGCACAGCACCGGCAAGAGCTGCCTTTACGTCAATAAACTGGCCGATATCGACCTTGGCGTGCTTGAGGAGATCATCGCTGCCGATTGGGAGGCAATGTTACGTCTGTTTCCAGAGGGTTAGATTCCCGCATACCACTGGTAGCCAGCGAAATCCTCCCAGAAGCCGCCACCGCCCTGACCGATTTGGTCGAAGCTCGTCACCGCCTCGATCGCCTGGACGTACTTGGCTTGCTTGTAGCCCAATTGCCGTTCGATCCGCATGCGATAGGGCGCGCCGTTCTTTTCGGGCAGCGGCTCACCGTTCAGCGCATGGGCGATGATCGTCTGCGGGTGATAAGCATCGACCATGTCGATGCTCTCGTAATAGGGCTGGCCGCGGTAGAGATCGGCGCAGCGGAAGACGATGAACTTCGCCTCTTTCTTGACCTTCGCCATGTCCAACAAATGGCCAAGCTGCACCCCTTGCCATTCGCCGATCGCGCTCCAGCCCTCAACGCAGTCGTGGCGGGTGATCTGGTTGCGCTGAGGCAGGCCCTTCACTTCGGTAAGGCTGAGGGCGAGCGGGGTTTCGACCAACCCGCGCACCTCGAGCTTCCAGTCGGGAAAGCCCTTGGCGAGCTGGTCCTGATAGATGGGATCCGCGACCGTCACCGAGCCATTGCCGCGGAAAGTGGGCGAGCGCTGGTCAGGGCGGAACTCCTTGACGAGCCCCTGCTTGCTCGCGAGCGCGCGGTGGAGGACGCGGTGGCCGTCTTCTGCGGCCTTGAACACCTCGTGGGTCGTCTCACTGTCGTTGATCTTCGCGCAGGCCGAAGCACCTAGAGCGGCAATCCCAGCAAGCAGCGAACGGCGCGGCAGGTCAACCATGGGCGGGGGCTCCTTCGTCGCAAGGGATGGGGATAGGTTCAGGTTGGGGAGGAGGCGGCGGATCCCGGTCATCGCGCTTGCCGCCGGTGAACATCTCGAGGATCAGTCGCCAGTCAAGCAGGGCGAGGATAATGTGGATCACAAAGAAGCCGAAGATGCCCCACGCGGCAATAAAGTGCAGGGATCGCGCGCTCTGGCGGCCGCCGAACAGGTCGATGAGCCACGGGGCGTAGCCACCCGATCCGGGGCTGATCGCCAGCCCGCTGATCAGCATCAGCGGCAGCAGCACGCCGAAGACGCCGCCATAGAGGATCTTCTGCACCGAATTGTAGCCGTGATGCGCGCCCGCATTCGCGCCCGAATGCGCCTTGACCGAAGCGATCACGGCGCCCGGCGTCCAGTCCTTGGGCGCGGTCATCAGGTCGCGGCGGAAGTGTCCGTTGACCAGCATCGCCACCCAAATGAACAGTACACCCGCACCGAAAGGCCACGCCATGGTGATGTGCCAGTCACGGGCGAGCGCGAGGTTGTAATGCCCCGGTATCGTGGCCCAGCCGGGGAAGCGGATCACGTGCAGCCAGGCGTCAGCGGGATCGAAGCCGTATGCGCCCCAGTAAAGGTTGCGATGGGCGTTCGAGATATTGAGCCCGGTCATGAACAGCACGATTATCGCAACCGCGTTGATCCAGTGCCATAGCCGCGTTGACAGCGTGTGCTTCTTCCTGATCAAACCTTATCCCCCTTCGGCCTCCTCGCGCGCCAACCATATCACGTCGCGCGGCTGATCGAGCAGGTGCTGGCCGCTGTCGATGAACAGGGTCTGCCCGCTCGCGAGCGCCCCACTGGCCAGGAACCGCGCAGCGTTGGCAATCTCGTCGGCACCGGTCTTGCGGCCAAGCAGGTTGAGCCGGTGCGAAATCTCGGTTTCCTCCTCCCCCTGATCATGGCTGGCGAGGATTGCGCCCGGCGCCAGACCATAGACCCGCACGCCCTTTTCGGCGTTGCCCTTGGCAAGCATTCCGATTGTCGCAGCGAGTGCATGCTTGGACATGGTGTAGCTGAAGAAGTCGGGATTGGTGTTGGCGATCTTCATGTCGGTGACATGGATGATCGCGCGCGTTTCCACGCTCATGGCATGAGCGATGTAGGCCTGCGCCATGCGGGCCGGGGCGAGTGCGTTGACTTGCATTGCCTCCCTATTCGTTGCCGGGTCGAGTTCGGTTACACCGTCATAGTCAAACACCGAGGCTGAATTCACGAGGCAGCGCCAATCAGGCAAGCGCTGTGCGAGCGCGGTGATAGCGCTGACGGCGGCATCATCATCAGCAAGATCGAACGCCAGTGTCTCGGCGGAAGGGAGCTGGGCGGCCAGCGCTTCGGCGGCGGCAGCGGAGTGGCGGTAATGGATTACCACATGCCAACCGTCCGTAGCAAAGCGCTCGACGATGGCCGCGCCGAGACGGGTCGCCCCGCCAGTCACGAGAATGGCGGGGCGGGTCATGCGGTGTATGCAGCGATGCAGCACATGGCGGCAACGCTAACAGGGCAGGGGCCGCGCTTCAATCGGGGAGCGTGGTACGGCCCGCCCGGACTAAGCGCGGATTAGCGGCAACGCGCTCTCCCCCGTTCAACCTCGCGGCCGAGCAAGCCGCCGCCAACTGCGCCAAGGATGGTGCTGAGCGTGCGGTCCCCGCGCCGGTCGAGCTCACGGCCAAGCAGTGCTCCGGCTGCCGCGCCAACCAGAAGGCCAGTCGTCCCGTCGGCGC
The DNA here is from genome assembly GCA_046080005.1 of Erythrobacter sp. Taxonomy (GTDB): domain Bacteria; phylum Pseudomonadota; class Alphaproteobacteria; order Sphingomonadales; family Sphingomonadaceae; genus Erythrobacter. Next base: position 1,595 of record JBJTTE010000135.1, on the reverse strand, counting down.
GGCGGCAGCGCCAGCGCCCGTCATTGCCGCGCCACAAATCGCCGCGACGCCCGCTCCAGCCGCGATCATCCCAACGGCGGTCGTCCCAGTCGCGGTCGCGGTCGCGCCAGCGGCGCTGACCACGCCAATCATCGTCCCAATCATCGCGGCCAAAGGCGGCAACCGGCGCCAGCGGCGCGGTGTGACCATCGAAAGTCGCGAAGATGGGGGCGGGTACGGCGGGCAGTTCAGCGGCCTGCGCAGGTGCGGCGAAAGCGGCTATCGAACCGGCGGCGATGAGGGCGAGGTGTTTCATGGCGTTCATCCCTTCTAAGGGCTCCCCGATGGAGCAACACCCTTTTCGTTCAGGTTCATCGAACCCAGGATGAACAGCGCTTTCAGGAACCAGCAGGATTTGTTCAGCTTATGGCGGCTCGCGATGAACCGTGGCTCAACTGCGCTTGGCTGCGGCTTTCTCACGCAGACGCGGCGAGAGCGGCGCGAGGGCTGCAAGTTCGGTTAGCTCTCGCGGTGTCGCCTGGCCTGCCACCAGCGCGCGGAACACCCGGGCGACATTCCAGTCCGTTGCCCCGAGAGCGACCCGCTCCAGCGCATCCCCCGCCGCCACCTCACCGGTCTCGATCACCCGGAAATACCAGCCGCTCCGTCCGCTCTTGATGATCGCTGCGACCATGCCTTTGTGACCGAAGCGGTGCTCGATCTTCCAGCAAGGCTGGCGCGGCTGGCTCACTTCGATCAGCGCCGTGCCGAGGCGGAAACGGTCGCCGATATGGACTAGATCTTCGGTGAGACCGGTAACGGCAAGATTGGAGCCGAACCCGCCGGGCTCGTCGAGCGCCGGATGATCGCCGATTTTCGCCCGCCACCAGGCGTGATGATCGAGCGGGTAGAGATGCAGCGCCATCTCCGGCCCGCCATGCACCCGGCGATCGGCCTGCTCATCAGGGGCAAGCCCTTCCTCCAGCACTTGCACGGTGCCTTCGCGCGCCCGCTTGGCGATGGCGCTGGTCTCGGCTCCGTTGAACGGGCGCGCGGTGCCGGTGCAGACGGCTTCGACAATATGCTTCAAGGCTTGCTCACGATGAGAACCAACCAGTCGCGTTCGACATTGTCAAACCCACCGGCGGTGTAGCGATCGGTGGCGACGACATCCCATCCGGAAATTGCCGCATATTGCGCGGTAAGCCATTCTGCTTGCGGGAAATTGTAAAACCGCCCGAGACTATCGCGCCCCGCGCCGTCACCCAGCTTATAGCTTGAGAAGAACCATCCGCCCGGCGTCAATGCGCGGTGAATGCGCCCGAGCACGTCGGGCAGAGCCTCGCGCGGACAGTGCAGCAGGCTGGCATGCGCCCAGACCCCGGCATATTCCGCCTCGGCATCGAGCTCGTGAAAGGCCATCACGCGCGCGCCCAGGCCGAAGCGTTCGTTGGCCTTGGCGACCATCGCTGGTGTGGCATCGATTGGATCGATGGCAAAGCCGCGTGACGCGATGCGGGCCGCATCCTGCCCGCCGCCGCAGCCCAGTTCCAGCACCCGTCCCCCAAAGGGCAAGCGGTCGAGAAAGGCGTCAAGCTGGCGGCTATGGCTGGTCG
>JBJTTE010000134.1:0-4427 GCA_046080005.1 Erythrobacter sp. | reverse complement strand
GGTCGCTTTCCACGGCGTAATGTGATCGGTCACTCCGCCAAGTATGAACAGGTCGGCGGTTACCTTGCTAAGATCGACCTTGTGTCCGGCCATCTCGACTTCGCCCTTCTTGGTAAAGGCGAGGGTTTCGAACAGCGTCAGGAAGTCGCCCATCAGGCTCGATGACAGGTTGGTCGCATCCGCATTCCAGAACAGCACATCGAACGCAGGGGGATCCTGCCCGAGCAGGTAGTTGTTGATGACATAGTTCCAGATCAGATCGTTGGGTCGCAGCCAGGCAAAGCCGCGCGCCAGATCATCGGCCTTGATCACACCCTGCTTCATCGCGCGTTGGCGCGCGAGCTGCATCCCGCTTTCGCTCACCAGCGATCCGGCTTCGCTGTCGGTCGGCTTGGGATGGAGCACGCACACCATCAGGGTCAGCGTGCCAAGGATCGGATTGCCCTTTGCTGCGAGCTTGGAGGCGAGCACCGATGCGGTCTGGCCGCCCGAACACCCGGCCGAGACATTGACCTTGTCCGATCCGCTCACCTCCGAGACGACTTCCAGCGCCTTCTCGCAGGCGGCGATGTAATCGGCCATGCCCCAGCGACCCTGCTCTTTCGAGGGATTGCGCCACGATATGACGAAAGTCTGGATGCCGTTATCGACCTGCCATTTGATCACCGACTTATCGGGGCTGAGGTCGTTGATATACATCTTGTTGATCTGCGGCGGGATGGTCAGCTGCGGGATTTCGTAGACCTCCTCTGTGGTGGGGGCGTATTGCAGCAGCTCCATGATCTCGTCGCGGTAGATGACATTGCCTTTGGAGGTCGCGACATTCTCGCCGATCTTGAACGGGCGCTTGTCGACCTGGCTGACCATGCCCTTGTTGTGCACCAGATCATTATAGGCGTTCTGGAGGCCCTTGATCAGGCTGAGACCGCCGGAATCGATCACCCGCTTTTGCGCCGTCGGATTGCAGATCAGCGAATTGGTCGGGGCCAGGCCATCGAGGATGATATTGGCGATAAAATTGGCGCGGTTGCGTTCGAGCTCATCGAGTTCAAGCTCCTCCAGCCAGTTCGACATCCCTTTCTGCACAGCAAGGTAATACTGCGCACCTGCCCGGAAGAACGGGTTATACACCCACGCCGGGTCCATGAACCGCTTGTCCTTGGGGTCGGGGGCAAGATCGCTCTTGCCGGTCATGATCTTAACCATGTCCTGTGCGAAAGCGGTCGAGTGCCGCATGAAGCGCGTGGGATCGGAGGCGGTTTCACGCAGCAGCAGCGCCACGGCCCCTACGAAATCCTCGCGTGCGACCCCGATCAGCGGCCCCAGTGCATTCGTCGACTGGGCTGCTTCGTTCTCTAACTTCACTTCATTTTGTGCCATGGGATCCTCTTCTCTTCGCCTTGTGCGGGCTGATTGCGTCGTCGTTGTTACACGCGCTGGCAGGGTCAGAATGCAGCGCCAGATGCGAACTTGCAAGCGCGCTGACGCGTCCCGCAGAGCCCCGGAAATATCGCTCTGAAGTGCAGAATTCGGCGCCGCCATTAACACTTTTCTTAACCAAGCTCGGGCATTTAGGGTGAATGGCTGGGGCACCTACCCGAAAGTTCGCGACGGATGATCCGCGCCGCCGCGGTGCGGCGCTTGATGCGCGTGTCAAGACCGAAGCAGCAGCCGCAAGCGGCGCCAGCCCACCCGAGCAGCGCTCGCGCGATGAACGGCGCGGCGTTGACCGGTTGATCGCCAAGCCGTCAGGGCGGCTCCAGCAGGCGTTTGAAGAGCCTGTTAACGACCAAAGTTATCTTTTGCCGCGCGAGGCGGGCGGCATGGCGCTGGTCTTGCTGGCGGCTTTCGCGATTGCTGCGGTGGTTCATCGGGGCCTGCCATCAACCGGCACCTTGTTCTACGCGCTGGGCTCAGTGGGGCTGTTTGCGGCCAGTGGCTTGCTTGCCTTCATCTTGCGCAATGCTGTGGATCGCCTGCGGGCTGTCTTGGTGGTTGTCGTAATTGTTCCTCCCATGGCCTGCGCGGGCGTTGCGCTGGCAATGTGGGCCGGCGAACGCCTGCCTGCCATGGCAATGGGCGATCGCTACATTGGTGTGCATTCACGCCGCTGCGGCAGCGCTGTTCGACGTGCGGATCGTCTCGCTGTTCTGCGCCAAGATTGCGGGTTGGGCAGGCTTTGCGATATTGGTTCCTGCCTCGGTCACCTTTGCGGCGATCGCTGCCGCAGCGGTAAGCTTGTTGCTGATTGTTCGGCTTGAATGGCTCGCCATTCAGAAGCGCAGGATGGCGCGCGAGGCGCGTGAGCGCGTCGCTGCCCGCGCTGAAGATATCTTGCGCAGCTTCGAGGAGACCGGTCAGGGCTGGTTTTGGGAAACCGACCGGCGCTCGCTCATTACCTATATCTCGCCCAAGGCTGCCGCAGTTCTGGGCAAGACCGCTGATGAGCTTATCGGCCGCACGCTCAAGGATATCGTCGACCCCAACGAGAGCATCGCCGAAACCGAGCGAACACTTGGTTTCCACCTGTCATCTCGCTCCGAATTCCACGACGTCGAGGTTCGCGCTGCGACCGGCGAAGGTGACCGGTGGTGGGCGCTGACAGGACGTCCCATCTACGACAGCCACAAGAACTTCTGCGGCTTCCGCGGCCATGGCACTGACCTCACCGAAAAGCGCCGCAGCGAGCAACAAGTCTCGCGCCTGGCGCATTACGATTCGCTCACCGGTCTGGCCAACCGCGTGCGGATGGGCCAGGCTCTGGAGCAAATCCTTGCCGCTCCCAGCGAAGGCGAGCGTGCCTGTGCGGTGCTGATGCTCGATCTCGACCGGTTCAAACAGGTCAACGATTCGCTCGGGCACCCCGCAGGTGATGCGCTGCTGATCCAGGTTGCCCAGCGGCTCGAACGTGCGATTGGCGGGGCGGGGCGGTGTGGACGCTTGGGCGGTGACGAATTTCAGGTCATCGTCTTCGGGCACCAAGAGCGCATGGTGCTTGGCCATATGGCGCAGGAAATCATCAATTCGCTGTCACAGCCCTATTCGATCCAGGGGCAAAGTGTGGTGATCGGCGTGTCGGTCGGGATTGCGCTTGCGCCCGAGCACGGCGCGACCAGCGATACCCTGATCCGCAATGTCGACCTCGCCCTTTATGCGGCCAAGGATGCCGGTCGCGGGTGCTTCCGGTTCTATGCCGAGGTGCTCCACGAGGCTGCCGAGGAACGGTCAGAGCTCGAACAGGATCTGCGCGACGCCATCGCCAAGGGTGAATTCGAACTCCATTATCAACCCATTGTCAGCGCCGCTGACGAGAAGATTGTCGGTTTTGAGGCATTGATGCGCTGGAACCATCCCAAGCGCGGCTGGCTCTCTCCGGCCAAATTTGTCCCTATCGCCGAGGATGCCGGCCTCATCGACCGAATGGGTCATTGGGCACTGCGCACGGCTTGCGCTGACCTTGCGCGTTGGCCGCGCTCGATCCGCTGCGCAGTGAACGTCTCGGCGATCCAATTTGCCAATTCGGACCTGCCGACGATCGTCGCCAACGCGCTTGCGCATAGCGGGGTCGCGCCCTCACGCCTCGAGCTCGAAATCACCGAAAGCGTGTTCCTCAACGACAGTCTTGGCATCGATGCCATGTTCAAGGCGCTCAAGCGGGTCGGGGTGCGCCTCGTGCTTGATGACTTCGGCACCGGCTACTCCTCGCTGGGCTATCTGAAGAAAGCACCCTTCGACAAGATCAAGATCGACCGCAGCTTTGTGCAGGGCGCGACCGAGGACGGCAGCCGCAATGGAGCAATCATCGCGTCAATCACCTCGCTTGCCGAGGCCCTGCACATGGACACAACCGCAGAGGGTGTGGAGACACTCGACGAATTGGAACTCGTGCGCTTGCTGGGATGCAGCCATGTGCAAGGCTACATCTACCACAAGCCGATGAACGTGGCGGATGCGACTGCGTTGGTGTCGGGCAATCTGGTTACGCAAGCCGATGGGCCACAATCCGCGCGGGCACCGCGACAGAACCTGCTGCGCCGCGTGGTGGTGGTGCATAATGGCAACCGGCTCAACGCCACGTTACGCAATATCTCCGAAAGCGGCGCGATGATCGAGGGGCTGTGGAACATGTCCGCAGGCAGTGCGATGCGGGTCGAGTTCTCGGCCGACAGGTCTGTTACCGCGCAGGTGCGCTGGTCGCGCGAAAACCGGGTCGGTGTGGAATTCCATGTGCCGCTCGAACGGCGCGCTGATGGTGCCTTTGCAGTGCTCAAAGGCCAGCCCGTACAGGCGACCGGCACGGGCGGTCGGTAGGCCGTCGTCTGCTTTGGTGTGTGCCGCTCGTTATTTCTCGATTTTGCGCCAGAGCCTTAGAGTCGGTTTCGAAAGTCATTCAGAGCGTGCCAATCGGCGGATCATGAGCATGGCGG
>JBJTTE010000133.1:0-3801 GCA_046080005.1 Erythrobacter sp. | reverse complement strand
CGCCGCTGCGGATCGGGCGTGCAGGCGGTGGCGACGGCGGCGATGATGGTCGAGACCGGAATGGCTGACGTTGTGGTGGCAGGCGGTGTCGAGTCCATGTCGAATGTCGAGCACTACACGCTTGCCGCGCGCGGGGGCGTGCGGATGGGGGACATGGTGCTCCACGATCGCCTGAGCCGGGGCCGCGTGATGAGCCAGCCGATCGAGCGTTTCGGTGTGATCACCGGCATGATCGAAACCGCTGAAAACCTCGCCAAGGACTACGGCATCACCCGCGAGGAGGCCGATGCCTTCGCGGTCCGCTCGCACCAGAACGCAGCGCGGGCCTGGGCCGAGGACAAGTTTGCCGAGCAGCTGGTCCCGGTGGCAATCCCGCAGCGTCGGGGAGACCCGGTAATCTTCGACCATGACGAGGGCTATCGCACCGATGCCTCTTTGGAAACGCTCGGCAAGCTCGCCCCGATTGACCTGAAGCGTGACCCGCAAGCCATTGTAACCGCAGGCAATGCGAGCCAGCAGAATGATGCGGCGGCGGCCTGCCTTGTGGTTGCGGAAGACAAGCTGGAAGAGCTCGGCCTTGCCCCGATGCTGTGGTTCGGCGGCTGGGCGGCGGCGGGCTGCGACCCTTCGCGCATGGGGATCGGCCCTGTCCCGGCAGTCGAGCGGCTGTTCGAACGGCGCGGTTACAGCTGGGACGATATCGGCCTGGTCGAACTCAACGAGGCCTTCGCCCCGCAGGTGCTCGCGGTGCTCAAAGGCTGGGGCTGGAGCGAGACCGACAGCCGCCGCGAGATCCTCAATGTCAATGGTTCGGGGATCAGCCTCGGCCACCCGATCGGCGCAACGGGAGGCCGCATTTTGGCCGATATGGCGCACGAGATGCACCGGCGCGGCGTGCGCTATGGCCGTGAAACCATGTGCATTGGTGGCGGACAGGGGATCGCTGCCGTGTTCGAGCGCGCGGCATGAATTTCGAAGCCTGGATCGGGCGCGAGGTGCGCGCCAAAGACCGGCTGGACGAGGGGCTGGCGCACCGCTGGCTTGCCACGTTTGACCTGCCCCGCCGGCATCCGGCGATCATGCCGCAGGGGATCCACTTTGCGCTTTGCACTCCCGAAGCACCGACCGCTTCACTCGGCGAGGATGGGCATCCGGCACGCGATGACAGCCCGCAGAGCTTCCTCCCGCCCTTCCCAATGCCGCGCCGGATGTGGGCCTCGTCCAAGATCGCTTTCCACGCCCCGATCGCCACGGGGGCAGTGATCGAGCGCACCAGCCGGATCGCCGCGATTACCGAAAAGCAAGGCGCCTCCGGCCCGCTCGCCTTCGTCGATGTTTCACATGAAACACGCGCGAACGGCTCGCTAGCGGTGGTCGAGACCCAGTCTATCGTATACCGAGAGGCGGCTAACGGTGGTCAAGCGCTGTCTCAGCCGCCTCTGGGAACGGGCAAGTTTTCACCCGAAGGCTGGGACACCGCCCGCACCCTCACGCCCGATGCGCGGCTGCTGTTCCGCTACTCGGCGCTGACCTTCAACACCCACCGCATCCACTATGATGCGCCCTATGCCGAGCAGATCGAGCGCTATCGCGGGCTGGTGGTCCACGGCCCGCTGACCGCGAGCCTGCTCTTGCAACTGGCGGCGGCCGAGCTCGGCGAAAACCGGCTCCGCGCGTTCAGCTTTCGCGGCCTCTCCCCCGCCATCGCGGGCGAGCCGCTCCATCTGGCGATGCGCAGGACAGACGATGGCTATGAGCTCGCCGCCTTTGCCGACGACGGGCGGCAGGGGACGGCGGCGAGCGCCACTATCTAGCTCACCTCGCTTAAGGGAGGGGAGAAGTCAGTGTCACCCCATCCAATCCGCAATCGGCTTGAGAACCTTATACTTTTCCTTCGCAGGTTCGCGCCCGAGTGCGGGGAAATCGATCGCATCGGGATCCTTGTGGGTATCGGGAATCCGCGAGAGCAAATCGTGGATGAGGGTTAACCGCCCGCGCCGCTGGTCGTTGAAATCAACCACGGTCCAGGGCGCGTGCACGGTATGGGTCGCCTTCAGCATCGCCTCACGCGCCTTGGTGTAGTCATCATATCTCTCCCGCGCGGCCAGATCGACGGGCGAGAGCTTCCAGCGCTTCAAAGGGTCTTCCAGCCGGTCGCGCAGACGCTTTTCCTGCTCGGCCTGACCCGAACCGAGCCAGTATTTGAACAGCAGGATACCATCATCGACCAGCAGCTTCTCGAACGCAGGGGCAGCGGCCAAGAACGCCTCGACCTGGGCCGGGCTGGCGTAACCCATCACCTTCTCGACCCCCGCGCGGTTATACCACGAGCGGTCGAACAGCACGATTTCGCCAGCCGTCGGGAGATGTTCGATATAGCGCTGGAAATACCATTGTCCCATCTCCGCCTCGGTCGGCTTAGACAAGGCGACGGTGCGGCACTGGCGCGGATTAAGCGCCTCGCGCACCGCGCCTATCGCGCCGCCCTTGCCGGCCGTATCGCGCCCCTCGAACAGCACCACGATCCGCGCTCCGGTCGCTTTCGCCCAGCGTGCCATGCTGACCAGATCGAGCGTCAGCGGCACCAATGCCGTGTCATAATCCGTGCGCTTCATCTTCATGCCCGCGTCTCCCCGTTTGTCCTTGCCGCGCCAAGGGAGTATCATGCCCCGCACAATGGCGACACTCGCAGACCCCCAGCCCGATTTTGCCACCCTGCCAGAGATGGCAGCCGATGTCTTTACCGCGCCGCTCGCCAAGCCGGCCCATGTCGGTGAGGACTGGCTCGAGCCGCAGCAGACCGACTACACGGCAGAGGATCACGCGGTCTGGGACGATCTCTTCGCCCGCCAGATGGAGATACTCCCCGGGCGCGCCTGCTCGGCCTTCATGGCGGGGCTCGACAAGCTTGATCTGGGCAAGGGCGGTGTGCCTACCTTCGCCAAGCTGTCGGAAGAGCTGGGCGCGCTCACCGGGTGGAGCGTGGTCCCGGTCCCGATGCTGATCCCCGATCACGTGTTCTTCTGGCACCTCGCCAATCGGCGCTTTCCGGCAGGCAACTTCATCCGCACCCGCGAGACGTTTGACTATATCGAGGAGCCTGACGTGTTCCACGATGTGTTCGGCCACGTGCCGATGCTGACCGATCCGGTCTATGCCGACTATATGCAGGAATATGGCCGCGCCGGGTGGAAGGCGATGCGCTATAACCGGCTGAAGGCGCTCGGCGCGCTCTATTGGTACACGGTCGAGTTCGGGTTGATCGAGGAAGCAGGCGGCGTGCGCGCCTATGGCGCAGGCATCCTGTCAGGGCCGACCGAAGCGCGCTTCGCCGTCGAGGCAGAGAGCCCCAATCGCATCATGCTCAATGTCGACCGCGTGATGCGCACCGATTACGTGATCAGCGATCTGCAACCGACCTATTTCGTGATCGAGAGCTTTGCCGATCTCTACCGCCAGACGGTCGAGCGCGATTTTGACCGGCTCTACCGCAGCCTGCCGGCGGGCTTCACCTATGCCAACAGTGCGGTGATCGATGTCGATAATGTCCTGGGCCGCGGGTCGCAGGAATATCATCTGCGCGGCGGACGGGGGAGCGGGGCCGTGCCTGTCTAGGCCATGGAGACGACCGGTCTCGGGTGGCCGAAAAGCGCTCTAGAGCGGTTGGCGATCTGGCTGCACCAAATCGGCCGCTCTAGGTTGTTGTTTTACCGCATTTTTCGAACCGTCAGGTGATTCCACCTGACTGGAAAACGCTCTAGTCCATGGATTGCTTCGCTTTGCTCGCAATGACGAAGCCCT
>JBJTTE010000132.1:0-6459 GCA_046080005.1 Erythrobacter sp. | reverse complement strand
GTGAGCGGTGAGCTCAAGCCCGGCGGCACAGTGGTCGAGGGCACCGCAGGCAACACCGGGATCGGGATCGCGCTGGTGGCCAATGCGCGCGGTTACAAGACGATCATCGTCATGCCGGACAACCAGTCCAAGGAGAAGATGGACACGCTGCGGGCGCTGGGCGCGGAGCTGGTGCTGGTGCCGCCGACCAAGTTCGCTGACGCAGGCCACTTCGTCCACACCTCGCGCCGTCTGGCCGAAGAGACGCCGGGCGCGGTATGGGCCAACCAGTTCGACAACATCGCCAACCGCCGCGCGCATATCGAGGGCACAGCGCCCGAAATCTGGGAGCAACTCGGCGGCCGGGTTGATGGCTTTACCTGCGCAGCGGGCACCGGCGGGACCATTGCCGGCGTTGGTCTCGGCCTCAAGGCTTTCGACGAGAATGTCCGCATCGCACTCACCGATCCGCATGGCGCAGCGCTGTACAATTATTACGCGCATGGCGAGCTGCGCGCCGAGGGCTCTTCGGTCGCCGAGGGGATCGGGCAGGGGCGGATCACTGCCAATCTTGAAGGCGCGCCGATCGATACGCAGTACCGAATTTCCGATGAGCAGGGCCTCGTCTGGGTCGAGCGGTTGCTGCGCGAGGAAGGGTTGTGCCTGGGCCTGTCCTCAGGGATCAATGTGGCAGGGGCGGTGGCACTGGGCCAGGAGTTGGTGGCCGAGGGACGTCCTGATCCGCAGGTCGTCACCATCCTGTGCGATACGGGCTTTCGCTATCTTTCGACGCTCTACAATGCGGACTGGCTGGCGGCCAAGGGCCTCCCCGCTTTGGACTGGTTGATGCCCGCCGGAGCAGCCGCATGAGCGGGCTGTCGTGGCGCGAGCGGCTCAGGCGGATGAACCAGCGCAGTCTGTTTCATCGCGACCCGCCGATCCCTGAGGGAGCCGCAGGGGCCGAGGGCGCGGCTGCGGAGGTCCTCGCAGGCGACACCACCCATAGCGAGGCGATGCAGCGATTGCAGGTCGGCATGGTCGGGATTGTCGCGATGGTGCTGCTGGTGGGGTTGGCGAGTGTGATCGGCGGACAGGCCGAGCGCAATGATCGTCTTGCCGCGCCCGAGGCTGCACCGACCACGCAGCCGGGTGCAGCTGCGGCGCAAGCCAACCCGCTCGCCGATGCCGGCGTGGTGCCCGATATCGCGGCCGAGCCGGAACCGACGCCAAGCCCCTCGCCGGGGAGCAACCCGGGCGATCTGTCCCGACCGGGCGCTTCCGCACCGGGCCCTTCGCTACCGGGCAATGCCGCTCCGCAATAGGGGGGTCTGTGCGGCGCTGGCGGCAGCCGTGCTGGTGCTGCTGCCCGCGTGCGATGCCGCGCCGCAGCAGGCCGCCGAGGCGACGGTGACCATCGGCCTGATGAGCAGCCTGCCACTCACCTTCCCGCTTGGTGCTGACATTGCCGCTATCGCCAATGGCAGCGTGCCTGTGCCGTGGCAGCGCGCGGCGCTAGGGGCGGATTACCGGATCGAACCGCTCGACACGCTCTCGCCGACCCCCGCGCTCTCCGCCGATGCGGTTGCGCTCGATCCGCTGGCGGGGCTGACGCGGCTGGCGGTGATCCAGCCGCGCGGGCTGTCTCCGACCGATAATGTCGCGCTCGACAACTGGGTGCGGGGCGGCGGCCGGCTGCTGCTCGCGCTCGATCCTGCGCTTACGGGCATGTATGATCTGTCGCTTGGCGATCCGCGCCGCCCGGTCGAGTCTGCGCTGATCCCGCCGGTGGTCGAGCGCTGGGGCTTGGCCATCCGCTTTGACGAAGAGCAGACCGAAGCGCTCACCAGCGCCAGCCTCGGCGAGACGACGCTTCCGCTGGTGTTGTCCGGGACAGTGGTGATCACTGATCCAGCGGCTGGACAATGCACCCTTGATGCGGGCGGAGCGGCGGCGCGCTGCCGGATCGGCCAAGGGCACGTGACCCTGATCGCCGATGCTGCTATATTCGAGGACGAGGAACTGGCGGGTCAAGGTGGCAAGGCCTTGCGCGCAGTGGTCGCGGAGGCTTTCAAGTGACACTTGGGGAAATTGCGGGCCAGCGGGGACTCGGATTCGGGTTGAACCGGGGACAATGCGGGACGGACCCCGTTTGTTCCGGTAATTTCAAGGCTTTGCTGCGCAATTTGATGCTGGAATACGAATTGGAGAAGGCAATAAAATATAGGAAAATCAGTCTTATACCATAATTTCCCAAAGATTCCCGCGAAAACCCCTTTCATCACCATTCCATACCCGATATGATCGGGTTCCATCAGACATGACCTATGTCCTGTCGTCGGCCCGGTGAGGTCGGCGAGCCTGCGGCGTTTGCGCGCGCGGGGGCGGGGAAGGCGTGTCTGGGGAACTGAGCCTATCGGCAACGCCGTGCCAAGCGGCCGCACCGACGGCAGATCAGAGGGGACCGCAGACAAGTGTCTGGTTTTGTCGGATATAACGGCCAAGCTTATTCGCCTGCGGGCGATAAGGGCCGTTTTGTCCTTCCTCCCGAGTTCCGCAAAGCAGTCAAGGACAGCTCAAACGGCGTTCGCACCATGTGCCTTGCCGCACATGGCAAGTTCGATTGCCTGATCGGCTTCGGCCTGTCGCGCATCGACCAGCTTCACGCCCAGCTTGACCGCGAGGAAGATCGCGCGATTGCCCGCAAGGATTATGAATTCGACCGGGATGTTCGCTCGCAGCAGCTGTTCGGTTTTTCGCAGCTCCCGTTCGATGACAGTGGCCGCTTCGTCATGCCCGAGCACCTGCGCGGTCTCGGCAAGGCTGGCGAAGGGCTGTATTTTCACGGAGCAGGTGACTTCTTCTTTGTCTGGAACCCGGATGAACTCGCGCGGATGGGCCCCGAGTGGAAGGGCGCTCAGGCGGCCTGCCAGGTGCTCATGGCGAGCGGCAAGAAGGGGGCGGCCTGATGAGCGACGCTCCCCATATCCCCGTGCTGCGCGACGAGGTGGTCGCGGCCATCCAGCCACGCGCTGGCATGACCATCGTCGATGCGACCTTTGGCGCGGGCGGCTATAGCGCCGCGCTGCTTGATGCGGGCGCGCAGGTCCACGCTTTTGACCGCGATCCCGATGCGATTACTGCCGCACAGGCGATGGTTGCGCGCTATGCGGGCCGCCTTGCGCTTCATCCCGCGCGCTTCTCGATGATGCGGGCCGAACTCGCCGCGATCGGCGTTCATGCGGTCGATGCCGTGGTGATGGATATCGGCGTATCCTCGATGCAGCTTGACCAAAGCGAGCGCGGGTTCGCCTTCATGCATGATGGCCCGCTCGACATGCGGATGAGCCAAGCGGGCGAGAGTGCTGCCGATTTCCTCAACACTGCTGCTGAGGAAGCGATTGCCAATGTGCTCTATCACTATGGCGAGGAGCGCCAGTCGCGCCGCGTTGCCCGCGCGATAGTGGCCGCGCGTCCACTCTTGACCACGGGCGAGCTTGCCCGCGTGGTGCGCCGCGCCCTGGGTTACAAGCCGCATGAGAAGAAGGACCCGGCGACCCGCACATTTCAAGCCGTGCGCATCCATTTGAACGACGAGCTGGGCGAGCTTGAAGCGGGCCTTGCCGCCGCCGAGGCGCTGCTTGCCGAGGGCGGTGTACTCGCGGTGGTGAGCTTTCACAGTCTTGAGGATCGCATCGTCAAGCAGTTCCTGCGCGCTGCCAGCGGGGCTGGGCGCGCTGTTTCACGTCACCTGCCCGGCGAACTTCCCGAGGCCCCGCCCACCTTTGCGCAACTGTCCAAGGCCATTCGTCCCTCCGAGGCCGAGATTGCCCGCAACCCGCGCGCCCGATCATCCACCTTGCGCCATGCGATCCGCACCGGCGCACCTGCCAGGAGCCTCGCCGCATGATGACCAGCTCTCAGGTTCGCTCGCTCGGCTGGGCCACCATGTTCGCGATCTGTGTCGCCTTGGTGGTGGTGCTGAGCTTCAAGGTTCACGCCGTGCGCAGCGAGGTTTTGCTGGCCGAGCGTCAGGTGATCGCGCTCGAACGCGAGACGCTGCTGCTCGAAACCGAGTTCCAGACCCGTGCCAGCCAGCGGCAGTTGGCGGAGTGGAATGCGGTTGAATTCGGTTATGAGGCTCCGCGTGCCGGGCAGTTTCTGGATGGCGAGCGCCAGCTCGCGAGCCTGGGCGAATTGCCGCGCCCCGATGCGCCCAACCCGCTCCGCCTTGCCCGCGCAGACAGCACAGATCTCGCGGTTGATCGGACCGCTGATGCGCCGATGCGTTCGCCGGTTTCGGGGGCGAAGGTAACGCTCGCCTCAAGCACGCCCGAGAAGGATGCGGGGACGGTATTCACCCAGGCCTTTGGTGACTTTCTGATCAATGCCTCGCCGATCCGTCCGGCCAAGGCCGAAACGCCGCGCCCGGCACAGCTTGCCGCTGTGCAAGGTAAGGGCGAATGAGCGCGCTGGCGGCCCCGCCGGCTTCCCAGTTATTCGGTTATGCTGCCACCCCCGTGATTCCCGCCGGAGGCGTGCGGGGCGCCGGTATTCGCGCGCAGATGCTGCGCGTGGCGCGGATGCGGATGTTGTGGCTGCTCGCGGCTTTTGTGGCCATCACGTTGATGGCCGTGGTGAAGATGGCCCTCCTCGGTCTCGTCGGAACTGCGCCGCAGCGCACCAGCCTTGAAGAAGCACTGCTGCCGCCGCGCGGCGAGATCACGGATCGCAACGGCGCGCCGCTAGCGCGCGCCTTTCCGGCCTATGCGTTGCGGTTCAATCCGGCCGCAATGGGGGATGCTGGCGAGCCACTGGTGCGCTCACCCGAAGAGGTTGCCCGCGCCTTGAAAGGCATCTTCCCCGATATTGACGAAGCGCGCATGGCCGCGCGTCTGGCTTCGGGCCGAGCGGGCCTATTGCGGGCCAGGATCCTTCCCGACGAAGCCAATCGCGTCTTCGCGCTGGGCGAGATCGCGCTGGAAATCCCGCATGAGACCGATCGCTTCTATCCCCAAGGCATGCTGGCTGCGCACGTCCTTGGCTACGTCGCCGAAACCAAGGAGCGCAGCGGCGGGCAAATGGGCATGGAGCGCGTGCTCAATGAGCAACTCATCGATCCGGTGCGCCGGGCCGAGCCTGTCGCCTTGTCGATTGATGTGCGGGTGCAGGGCGCGCTGGAAGACGAGCTGCGCCGGGGCATGCTCGCGACCAACGCGCTGGGCGCTGGCGGGATTGTGCTTGACGCTGATACCGGTGAGGTGTTGGCGCTGGCCTCACTCCCCGAATTCGATCCCAACGCGGTGCCCGCGGGCGGCGCACCCCATGCGTTCAATCGCGTCACCAACGGCGTTTATGAACTCGGCTCGATCTTCAAGCCACTGACCGTTGCCGCCGCGATTGATGCCGGTGTGGTGCGCGATCTTGGCCGTCAGTGGAACGCCGCGCCGGTGCCGGTGGGCAACAGCCGCACGATCAAGGATTCACACCCGCTCGGGCCAAGCCTTAATGTGCCGCAGGCGCTGGTGCATTCTTCTAACACCGTCACCGCGCGGGTTGCCGACGAGCTAGGAGCGGAACGTCTGCGCCGCGCCATGATTGATCTCGGGATGGACCGCCGCCCCTTCATCGAGCTCCCCGCCAAGGGTCAGCCGATATGGCCGCAGGGCAAGTGGAGCCCGGTCACCAACATGACCGTCGGGTTCGGCCATGGCCTTGCCGTGACCCCGCTGCACCTCGCATCGGCCTATGCGGCGATGGTCAATGGCGGGATCTGGCGCCCTTCAACCCTGATGAAGCTTGCCCCCGAGGATGTGCTAAGCGGACGGCGGGTGTTCAAGGAATCGACCTCGTTCAAGATGCGCCAGATGCTGCGCATGATCTCGCTTTACGGCACGGGCCGGAGCGCCAATGCGCCGGGCTACCGGGTGGGTGGCAAGACCGGTTCGGCCGAAAAGGCCGGGGAGGGCGGGTACAAGAAGACCGCGCTGGTTTCCTCCTTTGCTGCGGCTTTCCCGATGGACGCTCCGCGCTATGTGGTGGTTGTGGTGGTTGACGAGCCCAAAGGCACCGCCGCCTCAAGCTTTCAGCGCACCGCCGCTTTCACCTCCGCGCCGATTGTCGGCAAGCTCGTGCCGCGCATCGGCCCGATGCTGGGCGTCCAGCCCGACGATAGCCGCGATGTCGATATCTCGGACCTGCGCTCGCTGGTGGACGGGGACTGATGGATCTGGCGGCGCTTCTTGCTGCTGCGGGGCTGGCGTCAGATGGCGCGTCTGGACAGGCCGTAACGGGCTTTGCGATTGATCACCGCAAGGTCGCGCCGGGCACCGTGTTCGGTGCGTTCCAGGGTGCGAGCGTCAATGGCGAGGACTTCATTCCCGCCGCTATCGAAGCAGGGGCCATTGCGGTTGTGGCGCGGCCCGAGGCACTGGTTGTCGGCGCGCTGCACATTTCTGATCCCAATCCCCGCCGCGCCTTTGC
>JBJTTE010000131.1:0-4948 GCA_046080005.1 Erythrobacter sp. | reverse complement strand
AAACAGACCATCTCCCAACTGCCGCACTCGGCCTATTTCGACAGTGCGACGAGCTTCGCGATGATCCGCGGCGGGCATATCGACCTGACTGTGCTCGGCGCGATGGAAGTCGCGGAGAATGGCGACATCGCCAATTGGATGATTCCGGGCAAGATGATCAAGGGCATGGGCGGGGCGATGGACCTCGTCGCCGGGGTCAAGAAGATCATCGTGGTGATGGATCATACCGCCAAGGACGGCACGCCGAAGTTCATCCCGCAATGCACTCTCCCGCTGACCGGAGCGGGTGTGGTCGACATGATCATCACCAATCTCGCGGTATTCCAGCGGCCCGACCACGACTCGCCCTTCCGCCTGATCGAGATGGCGCCGGGCGTGACCGAGGCCGATATCGCAGCCTGCACCACAGCGCACTACGTGGTCTGATGAAGCGAAAGCTTGCGCTTGGCGCGCTCGCGCTGGTCGCCGCAGTTGGCGGGATGGTGGCATTCACCTCGCCGCCCCGGTTATTGTCCCATTATGACAGGGCCATAGGCGGCACGGCGGGGGCGCGGCTGGTGGCAGAAGGGGTTGTGTTCGGCAGCCATCAGCAGACGCTTGATATCTGGGTGCCGGAGGCGGCGGCCAAAGGTCCGCTTCCCGTCGTGATCTTCTGGTACGGCGGCGGCTGGGCCAAGGGCGATCGCACCTCCTATGCCTTTGCTGGACGGGCGCTGGCACGCGAGGGGTTCCTGGTCGTGATCCCTGACTATCGCAAGGTTCCTCAAGTGCGATTCCCTGCCTTTCTCGACGATGGCGCTGAGGCGGTAGCGTGGGTGGAAAACAATATTGCCTCCCACGGCGGCGATCCGGCGCGGATTGCTTTCATGGGCCATTCGGCGGGCGGCTATCAGGCGGTAATGCTTGCGCTGGACAGCGAGCGGTTGGTTGCGGCAGGGGCTGATCCTGCCAACCTGAAGGCGGCGGTTGGCCTGTCGGGGCCGTATGACTTCTACCCCTTCGACAAACCGCGTTCTGTCGCCGCCATGGGCGAGTGGCCGCGTCCACTGGAAACCCAGCCGATCGAGTTTGCTCGAAAGGACGCGCCGCCCCTGCTGCTGGTGACGTCAGATGGCGACGAGACCGTACGGCCGAGAAACGCCAATAACCTTTCGGCGAAGCTGCGCGCGCTGGGTGCATCGGTCGAGGTGAAAAACTACGGCCCGCTCGATCACGAGGAGATCGTGATGGCGCTCTCCGTGCCGTTCAGAGGCAAAGGCCCAGTTTTGGCCGACAGTGTTGCCTTTCTGCGCATCCATCTGGGCGAGTGACGATGTGGCTCCCTGAACCGCGCAACGCCAATGCGCCGCTCGCAGGCCTCAAGGTGGTCGAGCTCGCGCGGGTTCTGGCGGGGCCGTTCTGCGGGCAGATCCTTGCTGACCTCGGCGCGGATGTCATCAAGGTCGAAAGCCCCGAAGGCGATGGCACGCGCCTGTGGGGGCCGCCGTGGGTGGAGCGCAGCGATGCCAGCGGCACCGTCCACCGCGAGGCGGCCTATTACCATGCCTGCAATCGCGGCAAGCGCTCGATTATCGCCAACTTCGGCGATGCCGGCGATCTGGCGCGGGTGCACAAGCTGTGCATCGAAGCGGATGTCATCATCGAGAACTTCAAGGCCGGCAGTCTCGCCAAGTTTGGTCTCGACTACGCCAGCCTTTCCGCCGTCAATCCGGGGCTCGTTTATTGCTCGATCACTGGCTTCGGGCAGACCGGGCCGAGGGCGCACGAAGCGGGATATGACTTTGTTGCCCAAGGGATGAGCGGGCTGATGTCGCTCAACGGCGAGCCGCAGGGCTATCCGGTGCGGATCGGCGTTTCCTTTTCCGATCTTGCCACGGGGGTTTGGGCGGCGAATGGCATTCAGGCGGCTCTTCTGATGCGTGCGCGGACCAGCAGGGGCCAGCAGGTCGATATGAGCCTGCTCGATTGCTCGGTGGGCCTACTCGCCAATCAGGCGAGCTATTTCCTGCTGACCGGGCACAATCCGCCGCGGATGGGCAATGCCCATGCTCAGGTTGCACCCTACGGGGTCTTTGCCGTGAGCGATGGCCACGTGATCCTTGCTCCGGCCAATGATGGGCTGTTCCATAAGCTTATGGATCTGCTCGGCTTAAGTCACTTGTCAGATGATCCGCGCTTTCTTGCGAATGGCGACCGCACGGCCAACGCGACGGCGCTCGATGCGGAAATTGCGGCGGCGACGGTGGGATGGACCAAGCAAGGGCTGCTCGATGCATGCCACGCGGCGGGGGTCCCAGCAGGGCCGATCAACCGGCTGGATGAAGTTTTCGCTGATCCGCAGGTGATTGCGCGCGGGATGCGGGTCGAGCTTGGCGGGATGCCGGGCGTGCGCAGCCCTTTCACCTTCTCCGAGGCGGAACTGGCGCTCGACCGACCCTCGCCGATCCATGGAGAAGACGGATCATAGGGCGCTCTTGCCTTTGTCTATAATTTCTGTATTTTCAGAAATAGAGAAAGGCAGTCGAGTCGTGACCAATCTGATGGACATTCCTGACGCGCGCGCCTTCATCCTTCACTGGGGGGAAATGGGCACCGATTGGGGCGTCAATCGTTCGGTCGCGCAGGTCCACGCGCTGCTCTATCTGAGCGACCGGCCGCTCCACGCCGAAGAGATTTGCGAGGTGCTGGGTCTGGCGCGTTCCAACGTGTCGACAGGCCTAAAGGAATTGCAGTCCTACGGCATCGTCCGGCGTGTGCATATCGAGGCTGACCGGCGCGATCACTTCGTGGCTGAGACAGACCTTTGGGAAGTGCTGATGCGCCTTGCCGAAGAGCGCAAGAAGCGAGAATTTGATCCGACGATCCGGCTGCTCGGTGAACTGTCCGAAAGCGTCAGATCGCAAAGCGGTGTTCCGACGCATGTGCGCGAGCGGATCGGGCGGATGCATGAATTTATCGGCACCCTGACCGGCTGGTATGCGGATGTACGCCACCTGCCCAAGCCAACGCTGGTCCGGCTGATGAAGCTCGGTCGCGGCATCGCCCGCTTCTTGCCGGGCGGCGGCAGCGACCGGCACTGACCTAACATTAGAGCGAAGGAGAACCTCTTGGAGCAGACGCACTCGAGTTAATTTCGAAAATTCCAGAAATAACAGGAGATCAAGATGTACGATATCTATGCCTATATCGCTTACCTGATTGTCAGCATCGGCCTTACCGTGTGGGTTGCTCAGACCCTGTCGCGGAATGGCTTGGTGTTTCTGGTCGAGTGCTTCGGGCATGACCGGACCCTTGCGGAATCGACCAATCACCTGCTGGTGGTGGGGTTCTATCTGGTCAATCTCGGTTGGATCCTGCTGACATTGCGCTTCGGCGTTTCGCCAGAAACAGCGGCGGACGTGATCCGGTTCCTTTCGACCAAGATCGGTCTGGTGGTCGTGGCGCTCGGCCTGATGCACTTTTTCAACATGAACGCGATCGCCAAGTTTGGGCGCAAGGTTGGGCACTGGTTCCGTGAGGAGCAATGGGCGGCGCAGGCGCGGTCGGGTGCGAGCGAGGCTTGATCGACCGCCGGCGGGGGCGCCTACCCGGTCGTCCCCGCCTGCTTCCAGGAGGCTTGAATGAAAGACGCATTGATTGCCTTTGCCCGCGCGGTCGGTTGGGGCACGTTGGCAGGCGCCGCGCCCTATGTGCCTTTACTGCTGGTGCCTATGATCCTGGCCAATTTGGATAACGGAGATTTGCCCTCAGCCTTGGCGCTGGTGCTTCTCCCGCTCGCTGGCTCTGCGATGTTTGTCTTGGGTTCGGCACTGGTGCTTGGTTTGCCGCTGACTTTTTTCCTCAGCCAGAGGCCGGTTGAGGACGGCGCCACCTACGCCGTTGCTGGCGCGCTGCTTGGCCTGCTGGTGCCGGTGGCTATGACCTTCGCGATCGGGGGCGAACCAGGGGGCGAAGTGCTGTTCCTCAGTCTCCCTGGGGCCTTTGCGGGTCTGGTGACTGGCACCAGTTGGGGGCGCTGGCGCGAGGCGCGACGGGCGATGTAGGACGCCGGTTAGGACAAGACCCGCGCGCCTGCCCGCCACCGCCGTTCGAAGGGGCCTTGCCCGAACCGCTCCAGCCACACCGGCGACCACAGCAGCATCGCCGCCACCGGCACCAGGCCCACAGCAAAGGCCTGCCAGCGGGTGACCTCGCCGAACAGGCCAAGGCCCCACGAGGCGAAAATTGCCGAAAGGATCACACTGGTCGTCAGGTAATTGCTGAGCGACAAGCGGCCGACTGCTGCGAGGCTGCGTATCAACCCACTGTGATTACTCAGAAATGTCATCGCCAGATCGGCATAGCTCAGCGCCAGCAGCATATCGAAGGGCGCGGAGAGCACCAGCGCTACCGGCCCCACCAGCGGCGCGGGAAAGCCCTCGGCGACGAGCCATGCCGCCAACCCCAGCAGGCCCGGCAGGGCTATCAGCGCCGCAATCCCTGCGACCCGTTGCAGACGGAACGTGCGCCATTCGCCTTTGAGCATCCCGCCCCGCCACAGCCCCATCCCCAGCGCGATCGCTGACAGATTGAGCGGGAGAGCCGCTATCAGCGTGGACGTTTGCGCCGGAATCCCGAGGGTGCGGCGCACCACCCGCTCGCCCAATCCTTCCCGCCCCTGTTCGAGCAAAAAGGCGATGGTCGGCCCATCCCGCCCGAACATGCGTTCCGCCCAAAGCAGCGAATCCGAGCCCCATTGTTTCACGTGAAACGCCACCAAGGGGGGGCCTAGCGCGGTCAAGCCTAGGGCTAAGTGCATGCAAAGCAGGCCTATGGCCACGCTAAACAGGCCCTGCGGTGAGAGCCGCGCGAGCAGCGGCAGCGCCAACCCGGCAAGCGCATAGGCCCGCAGCACATCATTGCTCGCCAGCAGGATCGCATGGACAAGCCCGATCATGAACAGCACCGC
>JBJTTE010000130.1:0-2595 GCA_046080005.1 Erythrobacter sp. | reverse complement strand
CCTAAAGCGCAACAGGCGCTGGTTCACCCCAGCCGTCCACGACAGCGTAGGGCGCGATATGATGGCGAACCTTCACCTTTAGACGCGCGAGATACTCAGGCCGATCCAATCGGCGCTGCACTTGGCCCGTAACGATACCGGGATGTCGCCCAATCCGGCGGGCGAAACCGACTATGTCTTTCTCAGAGATGTACGGTGCCTTCCGCATGATGAAGGAATCCAACTGCACCTTCGGAACGCAGAAATCTGCGGCCGCAGCGTTTGCCTTTACCTCGCAAGGCGGAAGACCGTCGTTTTCAAATTTCAGATCGACATCGACCTCAATCTCCTCGTCTGGGATACCCTTCCCGTCGCCATTGAGGACATGTTCAATTTCATGGCGCAAAACGAACCAGAAATTATCAATGCGATCAAAGCGAGTGCTCATGCCGATGACCGGTGAATTGTCATCAAGCCAGAAGCATACGCCGTCGATCAAGGCTTTGGGCAACGTCTCGACAATCGCGAAGCGCACACCACACTCAGCCAAAATGCGCGGCACATGGCGAACCTCTTCAGGGTCCATCATGTGCCGGGGCAAAAGTTCGCTGGCTGCTTCGCGAAGCCTTTGCTCCGAATACGGTGCCAATACCATTTCAGAACAAATCTGCTTTATGCGGAACAGCCACGCCAACTGTGCCATGTTGGCCGGTTCATCATAGCTTTTCTTCTTTGCAGCATGAGCGAGACCAGGAATGTCCCGGACATCGTTCTTTCGGAAGAATCGCATCAGCTGCGCTTCAAGAAGGGGAACAGGAGTATCCTCCAGCCAGCCGCGCTTGATCATTTCGCGAACAGGGTAAGCACTCTGGAAGAGAGCCCTTTTCGCGATGCTCGGGTCTGGCGCGCTTGCGCGAGACATTTCATAAGCATTCTGCAAATTCGAGAAGAAAATGGGCGATACGTCGAAGGCCTCCCCCAATGCCTTCGCCATCTCCGGGCTGATGCCCCTTTTGCCGGAGATGATCATATTGACCCCCTGTTCGGGGACGCCCAGAATGTATGCGAGATCGCGCTGGAGCCACCCACGTGCCTCCAGCTCTTCCGCGATAATCTCTCCGGGATGGGGAACGTCGGTCAAGCATGCTGCGCTAGTCATGTCCCGGCCCTCCTCAGTGTGTGTCGTCAATTTCCAAAATCCTAATCGCTGGTGGTCTCTCGTCATCAAGCAGTTCGAACACGATGCGGTATTGATCGTTTATCCGAACTGACCTTTGACCCTCCCTGTCTCCGCTGAGCTTCTTGTAGTTCGGCGACTTCCAGTTCCGCAGCGTCCGCTCATCGGGCGCTTGCTCCATGAGGATGAGTCTCCTCTGTGCTTGGCGAATAACGGCGATGGGCAACCCGAGCTTGTGGGCCTCCGGTGTGCATATCCGTGATAACCGCTCATCGGCATATTCAATCCTCATGTGGATTCACGATATAGACAGGGAGATGGCAAGTCAATAGGCGACTGAACTCTACGCGTTAAACTGACCTTTATGCTTGACTTGATGCGGTCGGTCAGTATGGTGACTGTATGAACAAGCTGACCATCGAAGAGCGCGCCAAAATCCTCCACCTTCTTTGCGAGGGCATGAGCATCCGCGCCATTACGCGGCTGACCGGCGCGAGCAAGAACACCGTTGCAAAGCTGCTGGTCGATGCAGGCAAGGCCTGCGCTGCCTACCACGACGCCAATGTGCGCGCCTTGAAGGCAGCGCGTGTGCAGTTCGATGAAATCTGTTCGTTCACCTACGCGAAGCAAAAGAACGTCGCGTCGGCCAAGGACGCACCGGAAGGCGCGGGTGATACGTGGACGTGGACTGCAATCGATGCGGACAGCAAGATGATCCTGTCCTATCGCGTTGGTGGCCGCGATAGCGAATACGCAATGGAGTTCATGGACGATCTGGCCTCGCGCCTTGCTCACCGCGTCCAACTGACCAGCGATGGGCACAAGGCTTATCTTGAGGCGGTCGAAGGCGCGTTTGGCTGCGACGTTGACTACGCGCAGCTCGTGAAAATGTATGGCCCCACGATAACCGCCCCGGGCCGCTATAGCCCCGCCGAATGCACCGGCATTCGCAAGCACACCGTGGAAGGTCGGCCCGATGCTGACCACGTATCGACCAGCTACGTCGAGCGCCAGAACCTGACCATGCGGATGCACATGCGCCGCTTCACCCGCCTGACCAACGCCTTCTCGAAGAAGGTCGAGAACCACGCTCACGCGGTCGCGCTGCACATGATGTATTACAATTTCGTCCGCATCCATAAGACCTTGCGGGTTAGCCCCGCGATGGCCGCTGGCGTTTCGGATCGCCTATGGGATATTGCCGACATTGCGTTGCTGGTCGAAGCCGCAGAGGCGAAGCCCGGTAAGCGCGGGCCTTACAAGAAGATTTCAAACTGACCCACTACCGGCCCGCGCAATCGCTTGACACTTGGGGTTTTTTGTGGTCTTTTCAACGCGGGCGATTGGCGGGTGGAAGCAGTCATATACAGGGGAGCAGCCTTGGTGGCCTTGATGGCAGCGCTCTGTCAGGGTTGCACCGTGACCTTGCCGGCCGAGGG
>JBJTTE010000129.1:0-2660 GCA_046080005.1 Erythrobacter sp. | reverse complement strand
CAGCGTATCGTAAGCGACGATCAACGTAGCCCTGAGCCCGATTCGGCCCGCCCCGGCGGGGTCGCGTTCTGAAGCCCGCTGGCGTCGTCACGCCGCTTGCAGGGGCAACCAGCCCCTGAACCGCGCGCCATTCCTGTCCAGCGGACTTCTGAACGCGATCAGGGTGGGTCAGGTTGGTCGGAAACCGCTCTAGCGCAGGGCTTGGCGGGCGGCATCTCGGTCTAGACCCCCGCCAGACCCGCGTTAACTCCTGCTAGACCCCTGCTAGACCCCCCTCCATGCGCGTGTTTCACGTGAAACACGGGCGTGGCGGGGCTGGGGAGGGGGTGCTATCCGCGCCGCCCGAATTCGCGTCCGATCCGGTCCTGAAAGGCCCGCGCGGGCGAGGCGGTCATGGCGAAGCGCTGGCGCCATGCCTCGTCCAGCCGGGCAATGCGCTGGTGCAGCCTTTCGGTCTCGGCGATCAGCTCGCGAGTCTCGGGCTCGAGCAGGGCAAGCTTGTTCGCATCCGCGCCGCGATCGGGCGGCAGCGCGCCGTGGAGACGCACCTGATTTTCCGAAAGTTCGCCTGAAAACAAGGCTCTCTGGTTAAGCAGGCAGGCGAGGATGTGCATCATCCGGGTGGTGGTCTTGAGCCCCTCGGTCGAGAGCGCGAGGCGCGCAAAGGCGTCTTCCCCCGGCATCTGCTCGCGCACGCCAACGGCGAACACGGCGCGGACTTCATCGGCAAGCACGAGGGCTTCGGTGTAGAGCGCCTCGATGATCGGGCGCGAGAGATTGCTGTCGTGGGACATGGTCCGAAGGGGACTACGCCGCATCCCCTTCAGCCGCTACCGGCACATGGTTACTTTCCATGGCATTTTTGGTCCCGTCCCGTAGGGAGACAAAATTGAGAACGCGCCGGCGATGTCGGTCGGCCCCGCGCTGCGCTCCCGCGATCAGGCGATGATATCGGGCAGCAGCGTGTCCTCGATAATCGCGATCTGGTCCTTGAGGCGCAGCTTGCGTTTCTTGAGGCGGGCGATCTGGAGCATGTCAGCCGTCAGGCTGCCGCGCGCCGCCTCGGGCAGGGCAACGATCGCGGCATCGAGATCGCGATGCTCGGTCTTGAGCAATTCGAGCGTTTTCCTGAGCTCCTGCTCGGTCATCGTCGCGTGTGATCCCTTCTCGCCGGTGCTAGCTTGCCACCGGAATGCCGCGAGGCGCTACGCGTTCCCGCGCGGCTTGGGTAGATGCTGCGAACCACTTTTTCCGGTCTGTCCGCGCAAAACATCGCCCCGCCGTTTGTCGCAATTGGCAGCGGCTGCGTCGATTAAGGAATGATCAGGGCTTTGCAAGTTAGCCTTGCTGTGGTTCTGTCGAACCTGCGGCCCGGCCGCCTATCGAGCCGAGTCGCCTTTCCGGGGGCATTCCCCCGCAGGACAGGAGAACGCATAATGGCATCGACCGCAGTGTCTTCCCACCTCCACGCCCTTCAGAGCAAGCACGCCGGCCTCGACGCCCGCCTGCGCGACGAAATGGCCCGGCCCGTGCCTGACACCGCGACGATCCAGTCTCTCAAGAAGCAAAAGCTGCGACTGAAGGAAGAGATGGCCGGCGTCTGACGGCTGCGGATCGTCTACCGACTGACGGGTGGACGGCGCGGCGCAATCTAGACTTTTTGCATTTACCCTGCGGAATGAATAAGCCCGTAAGGCAATGACCGCCGCCGCCGCCGCCCG
This sequence comes from Erythrobacter sp., assembly GCA_046080005.1. GTDB lineage: Bacteria > Pseudomonadota > Alphaproteobacteria > Sphingomonadales > Sphingomonadaceae > Erythrobacter. Next base: position 939 of record JBJTTE010000129.1, on the reverse strand, counting down.
CCAGATCCTGACCCGCCTGACCGAGGTCATGGCCTCGCGCCTCCATGCGCAGGGCAAGCTTGACCAAGTGGTCGAAATCATAGGCGAATGCTTCTCGAGCGAGGTTTGCTCGATCTACCTGTTGCGCGAAGGCATGCTTGAGCTTTTCGCGACCCGTGGGCTCAACCAGAGCGCGGTGCACGTCACCCGCATGGCCATCGGTGAGGGATTGACCGGCGCGATCGTGCAGAAGGTTGAGACGCTCAATCTCGCCGAGGCCAAGGCCCATCCCGACTTTCAATATCGGCCTGAAACGGGCGAGGAAAAGTTCCACTCCTTCGCGGGGGTGCCGATCGTCTACCGCGAGCGGGCGGTGGGCGTGCTGTGTGTCCAGCATGTCGAACCGCGCCGCTACGAAGAGGTCGAAATCGAGGCATTGCAGACCACGGCGATGGTGCTCAGCGAGCTCATCACCAATGCCGAACTGGTCGATGAAGAGCAGGCGCTCGGACTGACCGCAGAGCGGACCGGACCGCAGACGCTTGCAGGCTTGACGCTGGTCAAGGGCCTCGGGGCAGGGCACGCGGTCTATCACCAGCCGCGGGTCGAAATCACACAGGTCATGGCCGAGGATGTCGAGGCCGAACGCCAGCGCGTATACCGTGCGTTCGACAAGATGCGCGAGCAGATCGATACGCTCGCCAGTCAGGCTGAGTTTGGCATCGGGGGCGAGCACGAGGAAGTGCTCGAGACCTACAAGATGTTCGCATACGACGAAGGCTGGAGCCGCCGGATCATCGAAGCGATCGACTCTGGCCTGACCGCCGAAGCCGCGATTGAGCGGGTCCAGCAGCGCACCCGGATGCGGATGCGCCAAATTGACGATCCCCTGCTGGCAGACCGGATGCATGATCTGGAAGACATGTCGAACCGGCTGCTGCGCATTGTGTCTGGCCAATT
>JBJTTE010000128.1:0-2769 GCA_046080005.1 Erythrobacter sp. | reverse complement strand
CCCTGCGCCCGGCGCGCACTTTTCTTCCATCGCGGGTCGTCCCCCCCCCCCGGTCCAGTCGGCGATCGTCGAGGCGATCAGCGAGGCCTGCAGTTCAGGCGCGACATCGTCCCCCGCCAATCCCTCAAGCGTTGCGAGCTTGGCCGCCATCCAGCCCTCTGCCGCGGCGAGCGCAACCGCTGAGGCCTCGGTATACAAGTGTTCAATATCGCTGAAGTGATAATGGATCGCCGCCTGTGCGGCACCGGCCCGCTGCACCAAAGTCCGGACCGAAATAGTGTTGGCAGGCGCTTCGGCCCAAAGTGACAGAAGTGCGTCAATCAGGCGCATTTTTGTCGATTTTACTTCAATTCCTTGATGCATTTACGACCATTCCTGCACGGATTTCCCGGGGCGGCTCGATGGGAAACCCTTGTGTATCACGATATCGCCGAAGGGCCTGTGATTGTCACCCAGATTACTTACAGACGTTCTAATTCGGCTCCGAATCAAACAAGGGGCATTAGCGATGGCGGTTGCAAGCAAGGGTTTCCGGGTGATGTTGCTGTGCGGCGGGGTGATCCCCGCGTTGGTCCTGGCGGGCCCCGCGCTGGCGCAGGACGAAGCGGCGCCCGAGGGCGAGATCGAGGAGATCATCGTCACCGGCTCGATCCGCGGCTCGCTCGAGAACGCGACCGAGACCAAGCGCCAAGCGGTGAACCTTGTCGATGTCGCCACTGCCGACTCGGTCGGGCGGTTCCCCGATGAAAACGTCGCCGCAGCGCTTGCTCGCCTCCCCGGTGTCGCGGTGCAGCTCGATCAGGGTCAGGCGCGCTACATCCAGGTGCGCGGCGCGCCCAACCGCTGGACTTCGGTGAGCATCGACGGCTTGCCCCAGACCGGCACCGACGAAGGCGGCGGCGAGCGCGCCTTCCGCTTTGACGCGGTGCCCGCGGTGCTGCTCCAGCAGCTGGTGGTCAACAAGACCCTCACCCCCGACATCACCGCCGAGGCGATCACCGCGCTGGTGGACCTCCAGACCTTCTCGCCGATCGATGACGGCAAGGCCGGGCTGGGTGTAACCGGCGACGCGGGCTACGGCCTCATGAGCCTTGGCGAAGGCCAGCAGCGTTCGGGCTCGCTGCGCGTGTCGTGGACCAACGACCGCTTCGGCATTGCGCTGGGCGGTTCGCACTACCTGCGCGAGCAGATTACCGACAACCGCGAGGCGAATTACGATGCCAACGGGATCCCGATCGACATCGACATCCGCAACTACGAGCTCACCCGCCAGAACAACGGCCTGTTCGGTGCATTCGAGTTCCGTCCCAGCAACGACCTCAAGTTCTTCGTGACCGGCATCTTCACCGAATTCCGCGACCGCGAGGAACGCCACGCCTACGAGATCGAGATCGGCGAGGCCGCCGCGCGCGGAACCCGCGGGCTGCTGACCGGGCGGCTCGACAACGTGTCGATCACCACCAACTACAACGACGGGCTCTACATCAACCAGAACTACATCGGCTCGGCCGGCTTCGACTGGCAGACCGACGAGGCGGGCCTGAAGGGCATCGTCGGCTACACCCGCACCGAGAACACCACCGATCTGCCGCTGATCCAGTCCTCGATCCGCGGGGTCAGCGTCGACTATGACCGCACCGCCGATGCGCGCTTCCCGGTCGTGCGCCTGTTCCGCACCGTCAACACCGCCGGCGTCTTCTCGCGCGGGGCGGAGCTGACTTCGATCCCGATCACCGAGCAGAACCTGCCGCGCACCGTGCTGATCCCGATCGTCCAAGGCGTGACCTCGGATGCCTATTCGGGCCGGCTCGATGGCTGGAAGCAGCTTGGCGACGTCAAGCTTTCAAGTGGGCTCTATGCGACCAAGCGCGACATCACCGGCAACAATATCGGCATCGGCGGGGTGGTTTCGCTCGCGGCGACCGGGTTCAACCCCAACGGCTTTGCCACCGACCGGGTGTGGGACACGCAGTTCCCATTGGGCGTGAGCATCAACTACGTCGACACCCAGGCGATGAACCGCTCGTTGCAGGAAGCGCTCGCACGCAACAACATCAACCCGGCCAACTTCGTGCTGCCGACCTCGTTCTACGATCAGGAAGAGCGGATCTACGCCGGCTACGTCATGGCGCAGTGGAATTCGGGACCGCTGCAGGTGGTCGCCGGGTTGCGCGCCGAGCAGTACGAGATCGACAATGCCGGGACGGTGCTGATCGGCACCGCGCCCGCGCCGCTCGCGGTGTCGCAGGACTTCTTCGACCTTTTCCCCAGCCTCAACATCCGCTACGAGGCGACCGAGAACCTGGTGCTGCGCCTCGGCGGGCAGCGCGGCGTCTCGCGCCCGGCCTATGCCGCGATCCGCGTCGGCGCCTCGATCAGCGATACGGCGGCGACCATCAGCGGCGGCAATCCCTTCCTCACCCCCGAATACACCTGGGGCGTGGATGCGGCGGTCGAATACTACTTCGCCAGCAACGGCATCGCCTCGGTCACGGGCTTCCACCGCTGGGTCGAGGACGTGCTCTACCAGAGCCAGCAGCGGGTCGGCTCGGACCTTTACGACAGCAATGGCATCGACCGTTCGAACTACCTGCTCGGCTCGACCTTCAACGGCGAGAGCGGCAAGCTCTACGGGGTCGAATTCAACATCGAGACCCAGTTCGATTTCCTCCCGGGCGCGCTGGCCGGCCTTGGGGTGCAGGGCAACCTCACCCTGCTGGACGGCGATTTCACGAACAAGCTTTAAATTTACTAACTGCTAAATTCGCT
>JBJTTE010000127.1:0-8057 GCA_046080005.1 Erythrobacter sp. | reverse complement strand
TTCAGGTGGGCATCGTCGGCCAGCGCCTTCTTCCAGCCCTTGTTGGCGATGGCAAGCCCGAAGGGCAGCGTCACGTTGTTGAGGGCGAAGGTCGAAGTGCGGGCAACGCCGCCCGGCATGTTGGCGACGCAATAGTGGATGACATCATCGACCACGAACACCGGATCCTCGTGGGTGGTCGCATAGCTGGTCTCAAAGCAACCTCCCTGATCGATGGCGATATCAACCACGACGGCACCGGGCCGCATCGACCCAATCATCGCGCGGGTAACCAGCTTGGGCGCAGCCGCGCCCGGCACCAGCACCGCGCCGATCACCAGATCGGCTCCCGCCACCGCCTCGGCAATCGCGGCAGAAGACGAAAAGGCGGTGCGGATCTGGTTGCCGAACAGCGCGTCAAGCTCGGCCAAGCGGGGGTTGGAAATGTCGAAGATCGTCACGTCGGCGCGCAGGCCGACCGCCATTTGCGCCGCATTGAAGCCCGCGACCCCGCCTCCGAGGATTGCCACCTTGCCCGGCTCCACCCCCGGCACCCCGCCGAGCAGCACGCCGCGCCCGCCCTGATGCTTTTCCAGATAATGGGCTCCGCACTGCACCGCCATCCGGCCAGCGACTTCGGACATGGGCTTGAGCAGCGGCAGAGTGCCATCGGGCGCGGTGACGGTCTCGTAAGCGATGGCGGTTGCACCCGAGGCCATCAACCCTTCGGTCTGCGGCTTGTCAGCGGCAAGGTGGAGATAGGTGAACAACAGGTGGTCTGCGCGTAGCATGGCGACCTCGACCGCCTGCGGCTCCTTGACCTTGACGATCATTTCGGCGGCCTCGAACACGCGCGGCGCATCGGGCAGGATGGTCGCACCGGCGGCCTCGTAAGCGCCATCGACGAAATCGACACCGAGCCCGGCCCCGGCCTGCACGATCACTGCGTGGCCCGCACGGGTCAGTTCGCCGACCGCCGCCGGGGTCAGGCCAACCCGGTATTCATTGTTCTTGATCTCGCTGGGAACGCCGATGCGCATGGCTCGCCTCTCTGCTATTTTGCTGTGTTCAGCGTCCTAGCACGAAACATCCGCAGGTTCAGTGCCATGGTTGGCATAGCGAGGGTGGATCGCACGCATTTCCCGCGCCGAGGCACGACAAATCGCGGCGATGCTGGGCTTGGGAACGGCGACTGAACCATGGCGGCAAGCCCTGCATCTGCAGCAGTCCCGAAGTCAGTAACGTCAATCACAGGCAGACGCTGGTCGCAGCACGGTGGGCTTCGGTCGCTCACTGTCTTGCATTTACCGGCGGACCGGCGAAGGCGCACGGCTCGGATATGACAGTTCGTGGTCAACAATGCAGTGGAAAGTTAGTTTTGCGTCCAGTATAGGACGAATATGGCAACGCCGATCTACGAATTTACGCAAATCCCGCGCGCGGCCCTCGCTGGCAAGGCGCACGTCCGGACGCGACGGGTGCGTGACACCGGGCAAGCGCCCACGGTCGGCGTGATCTACAATCCCCGCAGCCACCGCAATCTCGGGGCCGATTTCGATTGTGGCCTTTGCCCGCATGTGCACATCGCCCAGCCCCGCGCACGCGCGCAATTGCCATTGGCGCTCGCCGAACTTGCCGAGAAAGGCATTGACCTGCTCGTCATCAACGGCGGGGACGGCACGGTGCGTGACGTATTGACCTGCGGACAGGCGTTCTTTGGCGATGATTGGCCGGCCATCGCTGTGCTCCCCAAGGGCAAGACCAATGCGCTGACTTGCGATCTCGGGGTGCCCGAAAGCTGGACCTTGCAGGATGCGGTCGACGCGCTCGATCATGGCGGGCGGGTCTATCGCCGCCCCTTGACCGTGGCCAATACCCAGGTGCCCGGAACACGGGTGGCCGGGTTCATCCTTGGGGCAGGGGCCTTCACCAGGGCGATCCAGGCCGGGCAGAGCGCGCACAAGCTCGGCGCCTTCGACAGCATGGTTGTGGCGGTCACCGGCCTTTGGGCCATGCTGCAATCGCTGTTCGCCGGTCGCAGCAATGCGTGGCGCAAGGGTGCGCGGATGCGGATCGGACTAGGCAATTCCGATGCCCCGATGGCGCATAGCGGGCATGGCGATCCGGCGATGCGCCAGCTGCTGTTCGCCTCTACCCTCGAGCGGCTCCCGGCCGGCATCCGGCCCTTTGGGGTACTCAAGGCAGGGCTCAAGCTGGTCGCGGTCGATCAGATCCCGCGCCGGATCACCGCGCTCATTCCGCTGGTCTTGCTGGGCACGGTCAGGACGGGCCTACGCCAACGCGGCATCCACCAGCTCGCTGCGAGCCACTTTAGCTTGTCGATCGAAGACCAATTCGTCCTTGATGGCGAGGCCTTCCCGGCGGGCGATTACAGGATTGAACAGGGGCCGGAACTCGCCTTTGTGATCCCATGACCGGCGCGCCAGAGGCGTTGCCAGATCGGATTGCTGCGCGGTTGGCCACTCCGGTCGACCCAGCCATCTCCACTTTCGCGCAGGCACTCGCCGAGGCCAAGGGCGCGCGCGCGGTGCTGTTCTACGGATCGACCCTGCGCACCGGATTGCTCGAAGGTGTGCTCGATTTCTACATCCTCCTGCCCGGCACGCAGGAAAGCGCGATCTGGCCGACGGTGAGCTATCACGAATGGGAGCATGACGGGGAAACCCTGCGCGCGAAGGTCGCCACCATGTGCCTTGCCACCTTCGCGCGGGCCGCGAGCGGGGCGCTGAGAGATACCACCATCTGGGCGCGCTTCGTCCAGCCGAGCGCGCTGATCTGGGCGCAGGACGAGGCCGCCCGCAAGGATGTGATCGCCGCGATTGCGGCTGCGGCGACCACCGCCGCGCGGCTCGCTGCCGCGCTCGGGCCGCCCAGCGGTACCGCCGAGGATTACTGGCGCGCGCTGTTCCGCGCGACCTATAGCGCCGAGTTCCGGGTCGAGCAGCGCGGGCGCGAGAATGATATCCTTGCCGTCAATGCCGACCATTTTGCAGGCCTCTTGCCGCTGGCGCTGGAGGCTGCGGGCATCCCCCACGGACTGAGCGGCGCAGTGCTGACCCCGCGCCTGACGCCGGCCGAGCGGGCCCGCGTCCTCGGCTGGTGGAGGCGCCGCCGCCGTCTTGGCAAGCCGCTGAACCTGCTGCGGCTTGTCAAAGCCAGCACGACCTTTGAAGGCGCGGCGCGCTATGCCGCGTGGAAAATCGAACGCCATACGGGCATGCCGGTCAAGCTTACCCCGCTGCGCGAGCGGTTTCCCTTGCTGGCCGCGCCGCAAGTGCTGCTTGACCTGCGCCAACACCGCCGCCGCCAACGGCTCGGCGGGTGAGGCAGGTTACCAATACTGCATGGCAATCGTCATCCGGGTGACGCCCGGACCGGCGGTAAAGCGCACCTTGTCGACCGAAGGCGGGCGCGGAACGAGGCCGAGAAACCGCTTGACCTCGGGGTTGTTCGACATCCCGCCACCGTCGGTGGAGATATCGGTCTTCCGGTTGCCGTTCACGTCATGGGTCACGGCGATGGCATAATCCCCCACCGCAGGCAGCGGGACGCATACCGTGGTGCTGCCCGCCTGCGGCCGGGCCTCGATGCGGATCAGGTAACGCTTGCTCTTGAGCCAGTCGTTCTTGCTGGGGGGATAGGCCCGCACGAACAGATTGCCGTCCGCCGACTTGAGGCCGTTGACCGCGATCCGCACCGCAGGCCCCTTGCCAGCAGCACACTGGCCCAGATCATTGCTCGCGCGCTGCGCATAGACATAGGCTTGCGCCGTCAGCGGCGCAGCAACCAGACCCGCAAGCACAGCCGTCAGCGCTGTCGCCCGAACCATTCGGCGCGCGACATCACTGAAGGAGGTAGGGGGCAGCAAGGCAGTCATCAGCATCTCTTTGGCGAGATTGGTTAAGGGGGGTGAGGCAGGCGCGCAAGCGGGACTGAATGTGCCAGGGCAGAAGGTCCGGCCCGCCTAATGCCGTGATGTGCCTGAATTGTGGCTTAATTGGTGCCTTATTGGTGGCTTGTGTGTCATTTTCCGGTCGTCGGCGGTGGAAAAGAGCAAGCACGCGCCTTGTCCGCTGATTCGCGCCTCCCTTATGGCTAGGCAGCGTCTCCAAAAAGGCCGAAGTCCGCGCCATGCCCACGCCGCTTATCTCGCCCTCGATTCTCTCCGCCGATTTCGCGCGGCTGGGCGAGGAGGTGCGCGCGATTGATGCAGCCGGGGCTGACTGGATCCATATCGATGTGATGGACGGGCATTTCGTGCCCAATATCACCATCGGGCCCGAGGTGGTGAAGGCGCTGCGCCCGCACACGGCCAAGCCCTTTGACGTCCACCTGATGATCGCACCGGTCGATCCCTATCTTCAGGCCTTTGCCGAAGCCGGGGCGGACATCATCACGGTCCACCCGGAGGCCGGGCCGCATATCCACCGCACCCTCCAGGCAATCAAGGCGCTGGGCAAGAAGGCGGGCGTGGTGATCAATCCCGGCACCCCCGTCGAGGTGCTCGACAATCTGATGGACCTGGCCGACCTGATCCTCGTGATGAGCGTCAATCCAGGCTTTGGCGGGCAGAGCTTCATCCCCTCGCAATTGGACAAGATCGCGCGCATCCGTTCGATGATCACCCGGTCTGGCCGCGCAATCCATCTCGAGGTTGATGGCGGCGTGAATGCCGAGATCGCGCGGATGTGCATCGAGGCGGGGGCTGACGTGCTGGTGGCAGGCTCGGCGACCTTCAAGGGCGGACCCGATCACTATGCCGCCAATATCGCCGCATTGAAGGGAGCAAGGCCATGACGACGCTGCTGCGGAGCCCGGCTGCCTCGCGCGCCGATGCACTGGTCGAGCGGATCGCCGAGGCACCCTCGCTTCCGCTCGCGCTCGGGGCCGAACCCGGTGTCGAGCTTGCGGCGCCTCTGCCAGCCGACGAACCGCAACTTGGCGAACCGTCGCGCGCGCTGGCGCTCTCGGATGTTATTGCGGTCAAATCCGGTCCCGGCGAGGCATTGATCCGGCTTGCCTATCGGATGGGCATCCCCGGTCATGCCATCGCCGCGCCGTTCCGCCGCCCGCAGGCCTTGCGCGTGCTGGCAACGGTCGAAAGCCCCAACCGCGGTGACCGGACAGCGGGTACGGCCTTGCGCGCAGGCCACTTCCTTATCCAGGGTGCGCGCCTGCCGATCGCCAGCTTCGACTTCGCCCCAGCTGCCTATCATGCTCCGGGGGTGGAGCGGGTGGTCCATTCGTTCAGCTGGCTCGCTGATCTTGCCGCGAGCGCCCCGCGCGCCGACGGGGCTGGCGTCGCCGAGCGGATCGCCCACCAGTGGCTCAAGAAGCACAGCGCGCCCGGCAAGGGACCGGCGTGGGAAGCGGAACTGGCGGGCCTGCGGCTTGTAGCGTGGCTGGTTCACGCCCCGCTGCTGCTCGGCGGCAGTGACAAGGCGCTCAAGTCGCGCTTGCTCGCCGCGATTGCCGATACCGCCACTTGGCTCGACAAGCGCAGCCCCCGCGAGCCCGCCGGCCTCGGGCAGGTCGCGGGCTGGGCAGGCGTGGTCGCGGCAGGCCTGCTCCTCCCCCATGGCAAGCCGCGGCGCTTGTTCGGCGAAGCAGGCCTCGTCAAGGGACTGGGTGACATGGTGGGCGAGGATGGCGGCGTGCTGTCGCGCTGTCCGGCTGCGCAAATCGATGCGATCCGCCTGCTGACTGACCTCTTGGCGTGCTATGACGCCGTCGAGATCACCCCGCCGGGCGCGCTGGCGGTGATGCGCGAATTGCTGGTGCCCCCGCTTCTCGCGCTGCGGCATGGCGATGGCGCGCTGGGGAGCTGGCAGGGACAAGGCGCGATCAGCGCTGACCGGATCAATGCCGTGATCGAAGCCTCGGGCGTGCGCACCCGCCCGCTCGGCCATGCGGCGGCTTGGGGCTACCAACGCCTCAAGGCAGGCGAAACCCTGTTGCAATTCGACACCGCCCCGCCGCCGCGCGCCAAGCATGGCCGCACCGGCTGCGCTTCAACCCTCGCCTTTGAACTGTCGGACGGGCCGCAGCGCATCATCGTCAATTGCGGCGGCGCGGCGCTCGCGGGCGGTCAGGTCCCCGCGCGCATCGGGCAGAGCCTGCGCGCCACGGCCGCGTTCTCGACCCTGGTGCTCGACAACGCCAATTCGACTGCCGTCCTGCTCCACGGCCAGCTCGGCAAGGGCGTCGAGACGGTCGAGCTCGAGCGCCGCATGGTCGCGGGACGAGGACGCGAGGCAACCCGTATCGAGGCCGCGCATGATGGCTATGCCAAACGCTTCGGGCTCACCCACCGGCGAATCCTGACGCTGTCCAGTGACGGCACCGAGCTGGCAGGCGAAGATCTGCTCCTCCCTGCCGGGAAGAGCGGCAAGCGCGGCAAGATTGTCTTTGCGATCCGCTTCCATCTCGGGCGCGGGGTCGAGGTCCAGCTTTCCGGCGATAAGCGCGGCGCAAGCCTGCTGCTGCCCGATGGTCGGCTCTGGCAATTCCGGCTGGGCGGCGATACGGCGGGGGCTGGCGACATCACCCTCACTGCCGAAGATAGCCTGTGGATCGACGGCGATAGCCGTCCCCAAGCCACCGAGCAGTTGGTGATCGAGGGCCTGGCATTGCGCAGCGGGGGACAATTCTCCTGGCGCTTACGGAAAACGGGGTAGGTTTCAGCAATGAGCGATGGGGTTATCCGGCGGGCGCTGCTGTCAGTGTCCGACAAGAGCGGATTGGCAGACCTCGGCGCTGCGCTGGCGGCGCAAGGCGTCGAGCTGGTCAGCACCGGCGGCACCGCCAAGGCGTTGCGCGACGCGGGCCTTACCGTGAAAGACGTCGCGGACCTCACCGGCTTTCCCGAGATGATGGACGGGCGGGTCAAGACGCTGCACCCGAGCGTGCACGGCGGCCTTTTGGCCTTGCGCGACAACCCCGAACACGTAGCCGCGATGGAAGCGCACGGGATCGGGGCCATCGATCTGGTCGTGGTCAACCTCTATCCCTTCGAGGCGACCGTCGCCAAGGGTGCGAGCCGCGCCGAAATCATCGAGAATATCGACATTGGCGGGCCTTCGATGGTGCGCTCGGCCGCCAAGAACCACGGCTTCGTGACGATCCTGACCGATCCCGCCGATTATCCGGCGCTGCTAGAGGAAATGGCTGCAAATTCAGGCGCGACCAGTCAGGCCTTCCGCATCCGCATGGCGGGCAAGGCCTACGCCCGCACCGCCGCCTATGATGCCGCGATCGCCAACTGGTGCGCATTCGGCGACGCTTTCACGCATCCGCTCGGGACCGAGGCGCTCCACGCCACACCTTTCGTCGAGACAATGCCGCTCGCCTTCAGGCGTGCCGACGTTCTGCGCTATGGCGAAAACCCGCACCAATCAGCGGCGGTCTATGTCCCGCAGGTGCTAGGCGCGAGCGGAGTGCCGCAGGCGGCGCAATTGCAGGGCAAGGCGCTGTCCTACAACAATCTCAATGACGCTGATGCCGCGCTTGAACTCGCCGCCGAGTTTGCCGGACAAGAGCCTGCGGTGGTGATCGTCAAGCATGCCAACCCTTGCGGCGTCGCGCAGGGGGCTTCGCTGCTCTCGGCCTGGGAAGCGGCGCTCGCCTGCGATTCTGTCTCGGCCTTCGGCGGGATCGTCGCGGTCAATTGCGAACTCGATGGGGCCACTGCCGAGGCGATTGCAGGCATCTTTACCGAGGTCGTGATCGCGCCGTCGGTGAGCGCCGAAGCCCGCGCCATCTTCGCCGCAAAGAAGAACCTGCGCCTGCTCGAATGCGGCCAGCTGCCCGATCCGCGCCGGGGCGGGTTCGCGATGAAGACCATTGCCGGGGGCATGCTGATCCAGTCGCGCGATGCTGGAGCGATTTCCGCTGCTGACCTGAAGGTCGTCACCAAACGCGCGCCCACCGAGCAGGAATTGAAGGACTGCCTGTTCGCCTGGACGGTCGCCCGGCACGTCAAGTCCAACGCGATTGTCTATGCCAAGGATGGTTCGACTGCCGGGATCGGCGCGGGCCAGATGAACCGCCGAGATTCG
>JBJTTE010000126.1:0-3112 GCA_046080005.1 Erythrobacter sp. | reverse complement strand
TGATCGAGGCAGGCGTCGTCATTCGGGAAGCGGGCGAAGAACTCGCGGACGCTGAACTCGGGGCTGGCAGAGGGGCTTTTGCTGGTCATGCCATCTTAATGGCAGAACTCACTACATGCGTCAAGGGGATAATCTTGTTTCGAAAAATCAGTAGCGACCGCGCTGCTTAGCCCGATCGACTATATCAAGGCGGTGACCGGCCCAATGGTCGAACGGCGCTGGGGACGGATCGTCAGTATCAGCACCGGCGCCGCCAAGTACCCGGCGGCAATGCGGGTCCTGTCCGGGCCGCCACGGGCAGCGCTGGCGAATTACTGCCATGCGATCTCGAAGGAGCTCGCCCCGCACAATGTGACGATCAACTCGGTCCTGCCGGGGATGCACCACACGCCGGGGATCGAGGATGTGCTGGGCCCGCGCGCTGCGGCGAACGGGCGCAGCTATGACGAAGAGGTCGCCGATTTCGTCAGCGCCATCCGCTTGCCCGCAGGCCGCTTTGGCGATGCCGAGGACCTTGGGGCTTTGGTGGCCTTGTTCTGCGCGGAGCAGGCGAGCTACGTCACCGGGCAGTCACTGGTGGTGGACGGCGGGATCGGCACGTCGGCGTTCTAGAGCGGTTTGCGATCTGGCTACGCCAGATCAACCGCTCCAGATTCTTGTTTTACCGCATTTTCCGAACCGTCAGGTGTTTCCGCCTGACCGGAAAACACCCTAGGCTGCCGCCTGATACCCTGCCCCTCGCACCAGCTTGCCCGGGCGCGCGCCGGTCGACTGATCGAACCGCCGGATCACCTCGCCAGCTACGATGGTCGCATCGTAGCCCGTGGCGCGCTGGTGTAAGCGGCGGCCCCCGGCGGGCAGATCGCGCACAACTTCAGGGAGGTGCAATGTGAGACTATCGAGATCGATCACATTGACATCGGCCCTGCTGCCGACCGTCAGCGCGCCGCGATCATGCAGGCCCACCGCGCGCCCCGCCTTGGCTCCGAGCATGTGCACCGCCTCGCCTAGCCCGAGCTTGAGTGGTCCATTGCCCTTGACGAACTGCGTGAGCAGATAGGTCGAATAGCTGGCATCGCAGATCGCGCCGTAATGCGCGCCGCGATCGCCGACGCCAGGGACGCAATGCGGGTGGCGCAGCATCTCGTGCGCGCTGGCGAGGCTCGCATTCTCGTAATTGCCCAGCGCGGCGAGGAACAGGCCGCGCCCATTCGTTTCGAGTAGCCGGTCATAGGCGATCTCTTGCGGCGTGCACCCACGCGCTGCCGCCTGCCCGGCCATGCTCATATGCGCTGGCGGGGCGTAATCGGGCGGATTGTCGAGCGGGAACAGCCAGCGCCAGTTGCGGGCGAGTTCGTTGAAGGGATGACCGGGCAGGAAATCCTCCGTGATTAGCGCCGCCCGGAGTGCGGGATCGCGCATCGCCGCGACCTGCTCGTCTATGGAGAGGTGCTCGATCTTGCTCCAGCTTGGGCAAAGCACAAAGGGGTGAACCGTCAGCTCCAGCCCGGCAATGAGCCCAATCGGGCGCGGCATCACCTGTGCGTGCGCGATCCCGCCGCTGGCATTGGTCGCCTCCAGCATCTCAAGCACGCGCCGCCAGCGCGGAGGGGCGTCATTGCCCGAGGCCAGAGTAAAGGTCGCCGGACGGCCCGAGGCAGCGATCACGCGCTCGATCACGCGGTATTCCTTGTCCCATCCTACGAAGGCATCGAGCACCACCTGAAAGGTGCCGGCACCAGCATCGGCCATCCCGCGCGCGATCGCTTCGAGCTCGGCAATGTCGGTGTCAAAGGTCGGGATCGCATCACCCTCGGCGGTCTTGTGGATGCTGAGCCGCGAGGTTGCAAAGCCGATTGCCCCTGCGCGCATCGCATCCGCAGTCAGATGCCGCATCAGCGCCAGATCATCCTCACGGGCGGCTTCGCGCGCCGCGCCGCGCTCGCCCATGGCATAGACCCGCAAGGGTGAGTGCGGGAGATAGGCAGCCACATCAATGTCACGCTGCCCTGCCGCGACGGTATCAAGATATTCGGGGAAGGTCTCCCAATCCCATGAAAGCCCCTCGGTCATGACCACGCCGGGGATATCCTCGACCCCCTCCATCACATTGATCAGCATGTCGTGATCGGCCTTGCGGCACGGGGCAAAGCCGACGCCGCAATTGCCCATGATTGCGGTCGTGACGCCGTGCGACGAGGAGGGCGATAGCTCCTCGGCCCAGATGCACTGGCCGTCGTAATGGGTGTGGACGTCGATAAAGCCGGGGGTGACGACCTTGCCGCTCGCGTCGATCTCGTCGCTCCCGCGCCCAAGGCCCTTGCCGATCGCGGCGATACGCCCGGCGCGAATGGCGACGTCGCCCTCAATCAGATCACCGCCTGTCCCGTCGGCGATGGTGCCGCCCCGGATTACCAGATCATAGTCAGCCGTCATGGGTTATGTTCCTTGGACCAGTTTCACGATCCCGCCGATCAGCGAGCCGAGCACAAAAATGTAGATTACGGGCATCGAGATGAAGAGCGGCATCAGCCGCTTCTCGGCCGCCCGATGATAGCCAAGCGCATAGAGCACACGCATCGGCGGCCAGATGATCCCTATCCCTGCCGCCCAATAGGGGCTGACGACATAGGCGAAGAGCCACATGCCCGGCAGGAAAAGCACCAGATGTTCCAATGTGTTGTGATGCGCGCGCACGTAACGGACATATTCTTCCGGGCCATCGTGCGAGGGCGCAGGGATCTTGAACTTCACCCGCGCAAGGCCCGCCTTGAGCAGCGTGAAGTAGTAGGCCAGCAGCCCGAGCGCGCTGACGATCACGACATAGACATAGGGGTCTTGCATTGGCGGGCGGCTCTCCCACGGCACCGATGAACGCTGGCCGTGCAAGGACCTAGCGGCAACTCGCAATTTTGCACTCGGGCAGGGCGCGGGTTAGGGTTGGGAATGACCAAGGCCACTCCTACGCCGCGCCGTATTGCCCTTGCCGGAGCGAGCGGGACGATTGGCGCAGCCGTGTTGCGGCGGCTTCAGGCAGACGGGCACCAGGTGACGGCGCTGCCGCGCGCGGCGTTAACGGGCAGAGGCGCGCTGGCGGCGGCGATGACCGAGG
>JBJTTE010000125.1:0-5816 GCA_046080005.1 Erythrobacter sp. | reverse complement strand
TGGTTCGAGGCGCTGCTCGACGAGGATGATGTCGACGTGATGGCTTGGGCGCTGGGGACACAGCCACCGCCAGAGCACCTAGACGGTGATCTGCTGGCGATGATGCAGAAGCTCGACTACGTCGATATTCCGCGCTGAGGCGTTCAGCCGTTCGACAAGCGCGTTGAGGCCCGCTAAGGCGAAGACCGACTTGCGCGTTGCGGGGATTCCAGCTCGACACGCCGTTCCTCATTGCGACCCCCTCCTCGGCACGAGGTGGGGCGTTTCGCGTTGCCCTTTGCTGTGTGAAGTGACCCGATGCCTGACCTTAACCGCATCCTTGCGGCCCGCGATCCGCTGACCCTTGCCTCGCTGCCGCGCGGAAGCCTGCCGCTGGTGCTGGCCGATCTCGCGCGCGCGGCAAAGCGCCGAGCCGTGTTCATCGCGCCCGATGATGCAGCGATGCGCGCGGCGGCTGAGGCGACGCGCTTCTTTGCCCCTGAGGTTGAGGTCATTGCCTTTCCCGCATGGGACTGCCTTCCCTATGATCGGGCAAGCCCTGCGCTTTCGGTCAGCGCCGAACGCCTCGCCGCACTCCACCGCTTGCAGCAACCCGGCAGCGCGCAGCAATTGCTGGTCACTACCGTCAACGCCGGACTCCAGCGGGTGCTCACGCCCTTCCGCGTCAGGGAGAGCGTCCGCGAGTTCAAGGTTGGCACACAGATCGGGCACGATAGTCTTGCAGCGCTCCTGACCCGGCAGGGCTACAGCCGGACCGACACTGTCATCGACCACGGCGAGTTTGCGGTGCGCGGCTCGATTGTCGACATCTTTCCCTCCTCGCTGGAACACGGGCTGAGGCTCGACTTTTTCGGCGACGAGTTGGAGAGCCTGCGGCTGTTCGATCCCGCCACGCAGCTTACTGTTGAGCGGATCGAGAACCACCTGTTGCTCCCCGCTTCCGAAGCGCTGCTGGATGCGGACAGCATCAAGCGGTTCCGCACTCGCTATCGCGAGCTGTTCGGTGCCAACGCGACGCAGGACCCGCTCTATGAAGCGGTCAGCGAAGAGCGCAGGCTGGCAGGCATGGAGCATTGGCTGCCTCTGTTTGAAGAACGCTTGGGGAGCCTGTTCGATCACCTCAACCAGCAAGACGTCGTCCTGATCGACCAAGGCGCGCTCGGCGCGGCCGAGGAACGTCTGAGCGATATTGCCGATTATCACGAGCAACGCGGCCGAATCGGGGGCGAGAAGAAGGGCAGCTATCGTCCCCTCGCCCCTGACGCGCTCTACTTGGCTCGCGCAGAATTCGACGCAGCGCTTATGGCCTGCCCCGCTCACCGCGCCAGCGCCTTTGCCGCTGACGAGGGAGCCCAAGTGATCGATTTCGGCTTCCGCTCTGCCCGCGATTTTGCCCCTGAGCGCGGGCGCGGCGAGAATGTTTACGAGGCAGCGGCGACGCATCTGAAGGCGGGGGCCAAGGCCGGGCGCAAGCCGCTCATCGCGGCCTATTCGGTCGGCAGTGCAAGGCGGATTGCCGCGATCATCGCTGAAGCGGGCGCTGCAACCGCGTTGGCGACAAGCTGGCAGCAGGCGCTGGGGCTGGCAGCCAAATCCCAGACGGCGGTGGTTGTTCTGCCGCTTGAAACCGGGTTCGCGAGCGACACGCTCGAAGTCCTGACCGAGCAGGACATCCTTGGTGACCGACTGGTCCGCCGCAAGAAGAAGCGCAAGGATTCCGATGCCTTCCTTGCCGAGCTTCAGGCATTGTCGCGCGGCGATCTGGTGGTCCATGTCGAGCACGGGATCGGGCGCTATCTGGGGCTCGAACCGATCCCGGTCGGCAAAAGCCAGCACGATTGCGTCGCGCTCGAATATGCGGGCGGCGACAAGCTGTTCATTCCGGTTGAAAACATCGACGTGCTGACCCGCTATGGCTCGTCCGAACAGGCCTTGGCGCTCGACCGGCTGGGCGGCGAGGCATGGCAGCGCCGCCGGGCGCGGCTCAAGGAGCGGATTACCGCAATTGCGGGCGAGCTGATGCAGGTCGC
Organism: Erythrobacter sp.; assembly: GCA_046080005.1. Classification (GTDB taxonomy): domain Bacteria; phylum Pseudomonadota; class Alphaproteobacteria; order Sphingomonadales; family Sphingomonadaceae; genus Erythrobacter. Next base: position 3,786 of record JBJTTE010000125.1, on the reverse strand, counting down.
CGCTGCCCGTGCGCTGCGGCAGGCGCCTGCCCTTCCCGCCGATCCGGCCAGCCTCGGCCAGTTTACCGATCGCTTCCCCTGGGCCGAAACCGAGGATCAGGAACGCGCGATTGCCGATGTCCTGTCAGACCTCGAAAGCGGTCGCCCGATGGACCGGCTGGTGTGCGGCGATGTCGGCTTCGGCAAGACAGAGGTGGCGCTGCGCGCGGCCTTCGTCGCGGCGATGAACGGCCAGCAGGTCGCGATCGTTGCCCCGACTACGCTGCTGGCGCGCCAGCACTACCAGAACTTTACCGAGCGCTTTGCGGGCTTCCCTCTCAAGGTCGGGCGGCTGTCCCGGCTGGTCTCGGCCAAAGAGGCCGCTGACACCCGCGAGGGGCTGGAGAGCGGCCAGATCGACCTTGTCGTCGGCACCCATGCGATCCTGTCCAAGTCGACAAGGTTCAGGAACCTGGGTCTTGTGATTGTCGACGAAGAGCAGCGCTTCGGGGTCACCCACAAGGAGAAACTCAAGCAGCTCCGCGCTGACGTCCACGTCCTCACCCTCACCGCCACCCCAATCCCGCGCACGCTGCAGATGGCGATGTCGGGCCTGCGCGAGCTCTCCACCATCCAGACGCCGCCCGTCGACCGGCTCGCGGTGCGCACCTATGTGATGGAATGGGACGATATGGTGATGCGCGAGGCTCTGCTGCGCGAACATCACCGCGGCGGGCAGAGCTTTATCGTTGTTCCGCGCATCTCCGACATGGCCGATGTCGAGGAATGGCTCCGCGAACACGCCCCCGAGATCAAGTCCGTCTCCGCCCACGGTCAGATGGCACCGGGTGAGGTCGAGGAGCGCATGGGCGCTTTCTACGACCGCAAGTATGATGTGCTGCTTTCGACCACTATCGTCGAGAGCGGGCTCGACATTCCTGCGGCCAATACCATCATCATCCACCGCGCGGACCGCTTCGGTCTTGCCCAGCTCTACCAGCTGCGCGGTCGCGTCGGGCGGGCAAAGCTGCGGGCCTATGCCTATTTGACCCATGAGGCAGGGGTGGCACTCTCCGAAGTGGCGCAGAAGCGCCTCAAGGTGCTCGGTGATCTCGACAGCCTTGGCGCAGGCTTCCAGCTTGCGAGCCACGATCTCGATATTCGCGGCGCGGGCAACCTTTTGGGTGACGAGCAGTCAGGCCATATCCGCGAGGTCGGCTTCAAACTCTATCAAGCGATGCTGGAGGAGGCGATCCTGGCCGCCAAGGCAGGCGAAATGGGCTTGGCGCCTGCCCGCGACAAGATCACCCCCCAGATCACGGTCGATGCTCCGATCATGATCCCCGAGGACTATGTCCCCGATCTCGCGGTGCGCATGGCGCTTTATCGCCGCCTCAATCAGGCCGACGAACAGCACGAGATCGAAAGCCTCGCCGCCGAGATGATCGACCGTTTTGGCGATCTGCCGCAACCGACCAAAAACCTCATCCGTCTGATCGAGATCAAGCATCAGGCGATCGGGGCCAATATCGCCAAGATCGATGTCGGCGCGCGGGGTACGTTGGTGGGCTTCCATCAGGATGACTTCCCCGACCCGATGGGCCTGATCGCCTATGTTGCGCGGCTCAATGAAGGCGGCAAGGACACCGCCAAGCTGCGTCCCGACATGAAGCTCGTGATCAACCGTGCGTGGAGCGATCCGCTCAGCCGGTTGAACGGGTTGTTCCAGCTGACCAAGGGGTTGAGCGGGATCGTAAAGAAGGCGACCAAAGCGAAGAAGGCGGCGTAAAGCGCCACGTTGCCAATGCCCCAGCGAGACAGCCAGAGCGAGATGCTAGGCGTGGGGCATGATGCAGGACATGGCGGTTTTCGGTCGCGCTGCAGTTCTTTTGCTCAGGCTTTGACGGCCTGTTGGACTGGCCTTGCCCCCGGCACATGCCGATCCATATCAGCGTTTTCGGGGAAGAGCGGCCAGAGCAATTGCTGGCCAAGGGTCGCGTCGGGCAGGTTCTCGACCCCATAGCTCTCGGGATAGGTGCGGGTGATCTTTGCTGTCCCGAACAACACATCCCAGAAGAACAGCAGGTTGCCGTAGTTTCCATGATAATTCACCGCCGGGTCGCTCCCGTGACGCCCGTGGTGGGCATGGTGGGTGGCAGGCGTGGAGATCGTCCGTTCAACCAGCCACATCAGCGGCGAGAGCGCGGGAATTTTGTAGAGCGGTTCGTCCCACTTCACATCGCTGTGCGCGCTGATGATCACCAGCATCTTGACCACCACATAGCCTGCGTAAAACCAGCCAAGGCCCAGGTAGACCAGCACCGCCGCAAACCAGAGGCTGGGCATCATTGCGTAGTAAATGATGTTGTTACGATAAACGAGCCGGACACTCATATAGCGACCATTATGGTGTGCGCGGTGCAGGTTGTAGAGCCATGGGAAGGTGTGCGACGCGCGGTGCCACCAATATTGCATCATGTCCTCGAACACGAGGAACAGTGGGATAGCGGCAAACACGCTGAGATCAGCAAGCGCACCGCGATAGGCAGGGAAGAACCGCGCGCCGATCTGATCAACCAGCACAATGATCCCCGGTTGGGTAAGGATCATCAGGATCGTAATCGAGACCGCTTCAACAATCCCGTCATTGCGGCATTGCTCACGCTTGCTGAACAGGTCGGAGCGCACCAGCTCCATCAGACCGAAGCCCACACTGATGGCAATGATCAGCCAGGTCGACAACGGCATTGTTTGGTTCCTCTCATCCTCTTGCGCATCGGTCGATAGCACGGCATCCCGCGTAAAAATGAAAAGAACCTATCAATTATCGCAAATGGCGCCGACCCACGCTGACCGGGAGATTTCGGCGCTGCTGGCGCGTACGGGTCGACGTCGGCGGTTCGAGGCGGGCGAATTGATCCAGCAGCGCGGCGATAGCGGTAGAGGGTTCTGGCTGGTCGAGAGCGGCGAGGTGATGATCTGCCGGTTCGGGACGCAGGGCGAGCTTACCGTCTACGGCGTGCTTGGCGAAGGCGACCTTTTTGGCGAACTCGCACATTTCTCGGAGATTCCCCGGCAGGTCGAAGTCGTGGCCGAAACCGATGCCGTGCTGGGGCGCTTTGATCCGCCCTTGATTGACCAGCTGCTCGAAAGCGAGCCGGGCTTTGCCCGCTGGCTGCTCAAGTCGCTTGCCAACCAGCTCCGCGCTGCGCTCAACCGCATCGACGGCGATGGGCAATTATCGGCCGAACTTCGGATCATTCGCAGATTGGTCGATATGGCCAATCGGAATGGCCGCGAGCTGCGCTTAACGCAGCAAGCTTTGGGGGAATTGATCGGCATTTCCCGGATCACCGTGGGTCAGGTCCTGCGGAAGCTTGAGAAGCGCGGCTTGGTCTGTCTGGAGTATCGGCGGATCGTCGTGCCCGATATTCTGGCGCTGGCGCGAATGGCCGAATAACTCAACTGCGCTGGCTCTTGCTGGTCCGGCAGAAAAGCGGACTCCGTATGACCGTTCAGACCCTACCCGTGCCCCATGCCCCGCGCGGTCCGGGCCAGCGCCAGCACGCTCTCGCTCGGCATCGGCTGGGCGCGCAGGAACCCTTGCCAGTAGTCGCAGCCTTCCGCGGTGATCGCGGCGCGCTGGATTTCGTCCTCGATCCCCTCGGCATAGACGGCAAGGCCCAAGGCCTTCGCCAGCGCCACTATCGCGCGCAGCACCGCAAGCGCTGTAGCATCAGCCGGCACGCCTTCTACCATGACCTTGTCCAGCTTCAGAGCATCGAGCGGCAGTTCGCGCAGGTAGCG
>JBJTTE010000124.1:0-8076 GCA_046080005.1 Erythrobacter sp. | reverse complement strand
TCTCGATACGGTCAATCCCAGCTGGCTGATCTTCTCCGACGGCTTTTCCTCGGGCCGCGCGGTGTCGAGCGTGGTCAAGCGGATCTTCGATATTTCCGCGAGCGTGCTGCTGCTGGCCCTGACCGCTCCGATCATCGGGCTGTTTGCCCTGCTGGTGAAGCTCGATAGCCGCGGTCCGGCCTTTTACCGGCAGACCCGGGTCGGCCTGTTCGGCCAGCCGTTCGACGTGATCAAGCTGCGCTCGATGCGCACCGATGCCGAAAAGGACGGGGCTAAATGGGCGGAAAAGGACGATCCGCGCATCACCCGGCTCGGGCGCTTCATCCGCAAGGTGCGGATCGACGAACTGCCTCAGACCTGTAGCGTGCTGAAGGGCGAGATGAGCTTCGTCGGCCCGCGCCCGGAAGTGCCGTCTTTTGTCGAAAGCCTCGAAGAGGAAATCCCCTTTTATGGCGAACGGCACATGGTGAAGCCGGGCATCACCGGCTGGGCGCAGATCAATTACCCCTATGGCGCCTCGGTTGAGGATAGCCGGTGCAAGCTCGAATATGATCTCTATTACGCCAAGAACTACACGCCGTTTCTCGACTTTGTGATCCTGCTGCAGACCATTCGAGTGATCCTCTGGCCGGAAGGCGCGCGGTGATCTTGCCCAGCGGCCAGGTGCTGCTGACTGGCGTTCTGGCATGGCTGATGGGAGCTGTGCTGAGCGCGGGGGCGATGCTGTGGATCTGGCGTTTCAGCGAGCGGACGCGGCCTGACCGCAGCCAGCTGATGGTCGCTGCTGCGGCCAACGCAGGCTGGTGCGCCCTTGCCGCAGCGCTTGGGGCAGATCACCCCGCAGCGATGATCGCAGCGGTGATCCGCAATCTGGCCCTCATTGCAACAGTCTCGAGCCTCTTCGCTGCCGATGGCCGCAGCGCCAGCCTCAAGCCGGTACGTCCCGTGATCGTAGCTGTGGTGCTGGTGCAACTGCTGCAACTGGTGGCGGTGCTGGCGGATATCGTCCTTGCAGCCACTGCGCAGGGCAATGCTTCAACCTTTGAGGCGCGGCTCCTGATCGACATGTTGGTGGCCATCGGCGCGCTGATGCTGCTCCACAATCTCTATGCCGGGGCGGCCAATGCGCTGCGTCCGATGCTGCGCTGGACCGGCATGGCGCTGACCGGGATCTTTGCCTATGATCTCAACCTGCACACGCTGGCCTATCTTGGCGGCACAATGCCTATGCCGCTCGCCGATTTGCGCGGCGTGTTTGCCGGTGCGATGGCGGTGGTCTTCGCACTCGGCATGAATGCCCCCGGGCCACGGGTGCAGTTCAGCCCGTCTCGCGCAGTGACCTTCAGCACGCTCTCACTCTTGCTGATCGGTGGCTATCTGGCCGCTATGGTGCTGGTGGCCAAGGCACTTTCGCTGATCGGCGGCGATGTTGCGCGCGCGAGCCAGGCCGTCTTTCTGGTGCTTGCGGTTGTCTCCGCCGCGATTGCGCTTCCATCCTCCCGGCTGCGCGCCTGGGTCCGGGTCATGGCCAGCAAGCATCTGTTCCAGCACCGCTACGACTATCGCGGGGAATGGCTGCGCTTTACCCGGACGATTGGCCTGGGCGGCACAAGTGGGGCGAGCCTCGAAGAGCGCGTGGTCAAAGCGCTCGCTGACATTACCGAGAGCCCCGCGGGCCTGCTGCTGATGCCGAATGAACAGGCCCAGCTTGAACTTACGGCGCGCTGGAACTGGGCGACCATTGCCGTGCCGGCCGTGGCGGGGGAATTTGCGCTGTCAGGCGTGCTCGAACGGCATAATCTCATTCTTGCGCTCGACGAGGCGCGCGCAGGGATTGACCACCATGGCGAGGCGCATGAGGTGCCCGATTGGCTGCGCGCTGCGGACGACGCCTGGGCACTGGTGCCGCTTATCCACTTTGACCGCCTGGTCGGCGTTATCGTGCTGGCGCGGCCGCGCAATCCGCGGCAGCTCGACTGGGAAGACTTCGATCTTTTGCGTGTCGCCGGGCAGCAGCTGGCAAGCTATCTCGCCGAACAAGCGGGCCAGCAAGCCCTGATGGATGCGAGCCGGTTTGACGAATTCAACCGCCGCATGGCCTTCGTGATGCACGACATCAAGAACCTTGTCAGCCAGCTCTCGCTGCTTGCGGCCAATGCCGAAAAGCATGCTGACAAGCCCGCTTTCCGGGCTGATATGCTGGTCACCTTGCGCAATTCGGCCGACAAGCTGTCAGCCTTGCTGGCGCGGCTTGGACGCTATGGGGCAGGGCAGGTTGCCGCGCTTGCGCCGATTGATTTGCTCGCACTGGCCCGTGATATCGCCGCGCGCTTTGCGGCAGTGCATCCGGTCGTGCTGACCCGCGAGGAGCCGGCGAAGGTGATGGGTGATCGCGAGGCGCTGGAACAGGCGCTGATCCACCTGGTCCAGAACGCGATTGATGCGAGCGCGCCGGCGATGCCGGTGTTCCTTGATGTGACCGCCGATCAGCTTCACGGCACGATTGAGGTTGTGGATACCGGCGCCGGCATGAGCCCTGAATTCGTGCGGAGCGGCCTGTTCAAGCCCTTCGTGTCCTCCAAGGCGGGCGGGTTTGGCATCGGTACCTTTGAGGCGCGCGAGATGGTGCGGGCGATGGGCGGCAGGATCGCGGTTGAAAGCCGCGAAGCGCTCGGCACGCGCTTCGCTGTGGTCCTGCCCTGCGCCGAGGCAGCGCGCCTGCTTGGCACCGGCGAGACCCCTAACCGACCAAGCCAGGAGGTTGCATAATGGCTCACAGTAAACCCGTCCTGCTGGTGATCGAGGATGATCCCGGTCTGCAAGCGCAGCTCAAATGGGCCTATGACGATTTTGAGGTGGTGATCGCTGGCGATCGTGACAGCGCCATCGCGGCCTTGCGTGCCGAAATGCCTGGCGTGGTAACCCTTGATCTTGGTCTTCCGCCTGATCCTGATGGAACCAGCGAAGGCTTTGCTGTGCTCGATGCGATCATGGCGCTCAAGCCCGATACCAAGGTGATTGTCGCCAGCGGTCATGGCGCGCGCGACAGCGCTTTGGCAGCGATCGCCCGCGGGGCCTATGATTTCTATCAGAAGCCGATCGACATTTATGCCTTGGGCCTGATCGTGCGCCGCGCCTTCAATCTGCGTGCGATCGAGGAAGAGAACCGCAGGCTGGTCGCTTCGTCCAGCGCCGACAAGACCGTGCTTGGACGGATGATCACGGCGGCCCCGGAAATGGTCAAGGTTGCGCGCACGATTGAACGCGTCGCGCCGACCGCGGTCTCGGTGATGCTGCTGGGTGCGAGCGGAACGGGCAAGGAATTGTTGGCGAAGGGCCTCCATGAGGCGAGCGACCGGGCGGGCGGGCCGTTTGTCGCGATCAACTGCGCAGCGATCCCGGAGAACCTCCTTGAAAGTGAGCTTTTCGGGCACGAGAAAGGCGCTTTCACCGGGGCGGTCAAGACCACTGAAGGCAAGATCGAATGCGCCGATGGGGGGACGCTGTTCCTCGACGAGGTGGGGGATATTCCTTTGCCTTTGCAGGTGAAATTGCTGCGTTTCCTACAGGAGCGCACGATCGAGCGGGTTGGCGGGCGGCGGACCATCGCGGTCAATACGCGGATCGTCTGCGCGACCCATCAGGATCTTCCTGCCCTGTGCCATTCGGGCGAATTTCGGGAAGATCTGTTCTACCGCCTCGCCGAAATCGTGATCCGGATTCCCGCCCTTTCCGAAAGGCCCGGCGATCCGGTTTTGCTCGCCAAGGCATTCCTGAAGCGGTTTGCCGCCGAGATGAATCCTGCAGTCACTGGCTTTGCGCCCGATGCGCTGGCCGCGCTTGATGCGCATCACTGGCCCGGCAACGTGCGCGAGCTGGAGAACCGGGTGAAGCTGGCCGTGATCATGGCCGATGCCAAGCTCGTTGGCGCTGAAGACCTCGATCTGGGCAAAGCGAAGGAAGAGGATGATCATGTCCTCAACCTCAAATCCGCCCGAGAAGCGGCAGATCGCCGGGTCATCCGCCACGCCCTGGCGCGGAGCGAAGGCAATATCTCCAGCACGGCCAAGCTTCTCGGGATCAGTCGGCCGACGCTTTATGACCTCATCAGGCAATATGACCTGCAGACGTAGTGCCCTTACTGTTCTGGCAGCGTTGGCGCTGGGTCTGACAGGTTGCTCCGAAGGCAGCTCCGATCCGCCCGGCAGCCGACTTGGTCAGCCGAGCCCAGCCTTTGTTAAGCTCCTCGCCGAGGCCGATGCGGCGATGGTCAAGGGCGCTCTTCCTGATGCTGGACGAATGCTTGACCAGGCTCGCAGTCTGGCGCCCGAGAACCCCGATCTCTGGCTCGCCATCGCCCGCCTGCGTCTGCGTGGCGGCGAGCATTTGACCGCATTGGAGGCAGCGGATCGTGCCCTCACCTTTGGCCAGAACCATGCACCGGCCTTGCTCATGCGCGCGCTGATTGTGCGCGATGTGCACGGCGCAGGCGATGCGCTTGTGTGGTTTGAGGCAGCGTACACGGCCGATCCGACCAATCCCGACATCCTTGCTGAATACGCTGCGACGCTGGGCGACTCCGGACAGGCCCTTGCAATGCTCAAGCTGGTGCTCGAACTCGCCAAGGCCGCGCCATCCGATCCGCGCGTGCCCTACCTTCAGGCGGTTCTGGCTGTGCGCGGCGGAGAACTAGGGCTAGCCCGAAGCCTGCTTGCTCGAAGCGAGATGACCAGCCGCGGTGTCCCGGCGGCTTTGCTGCTTGATGCGTTAATCAGCCTCAAGGAAGGCAATGCCGATAGCGCGGCTGCTACGCTTGAGACGCTCGCAGCACGTCAGCCCGCCAATGCCCGGGTGCGCGAACTGCTCGCCAGAGCGCTGCTTGCCGGTCGGCATGACAGTGATCTTGTGAAGCGCTTCGCTGACGAAGTGGCACGTCCAGAAGCCTCACCCTATCTCGTGATGTTGGTTGCGCGGGCACATGAACGGATTGGTGATAGAGTGGCAGCGGCACCGCTCCTCGCGCGAGCCCATCAGGCAAGGGCGGAGGCGCCCGTGCTGTTGGCAGCGCGTGAAGGGCTCCCACCGCCCACAGCGGCGCTACGCACGGCATTGCAGGCGCGCGAGAGTGCGAATGCCCGCCGCCAGACCGAGGCGCTGCGGAAGCAATTTCCCGCATCAGCCGATGTTGCCAGCCTGTCCGGCGACGCGATGCTTGGCGCGGGCGATCCGCAGGCGGCGCTTGCTGCCTATGCGCTTGCTTCGGAAGCGCGCCGCCCCTGGCCACTTGCTCGCAAGGCGGTATGGGCCGCTGCGCGCCAAAACGACCGCCAGTTTGCCGACCAGCTGCTCTTCCGCCATGTGGTAGGCGATACCGAAACATCGAGCGCGCTGGTGATGCTTGCCGACCGTCAGGCTGCGCTCGGAGACTGGGCGCACGCTATAAAGCTCCTCGATCATGCTGTGAAGCTGGGTGCGGGACATGACCCGGCGTTGCTGCGCCTTCGTCTGCGCGGAGCGCGTGCCCTCAAGAACGCGCCAGACCAGCGCCGTTTCGCTGCGCTTCTTGCCGCGGTTCAGCCGCGTGGCCTTAGCGCGCAATAGGCCTGCTGCGCTCGACAAGTGCGCTGGGGCGGGGCAGGGAGCGCGCCTATGCCGAAGCCCTCCCCCCTATCCAAGCTTAGCCTTTCTGAGCGATCCGATGATCGCTGTCTTGCTCATTGCGATCCTTCTGGCGCTGCTTTTTCCAGCGACCGGTTCGGCACGGGACAGCGCGACGATGGTCTCGAACATCGGCATATTTGTGCTTTTCCTTCTCAACGGGATGCGCATTCGCCGCAGCGAGATTGCGCGCGGACTTGCCAATTTGCGCTACTTTGGGCCGCTGATGCTGTTTGTGTTTGGGGTGATGGCTCTGGCCGGGATTGGCTTTGCCGCCGTCGCGGCAACGCTTCTGCCGCCGCTCGTGGCGCTAGGCTTCATCTATCTGGGCTGCCTGCCATCCACCGTTCAGTCGGCAACCAGCTACACCAGCCTTGCCGATGGCAATGTCGGGCTTGCGGTCGTAGGTGCGGCGCTCATTAACATCGCCGGGGTCTTCGTTAGCGCCCCCTTGTTCGCGCTCTTGGGCGGCGGCGCAGCCGGGACTGTCGGTAGCGAGGCGATTCTTCGGATTGGGACCATTCTCGTGCTGCCTTTCGTCATCGGCCAAACAGTGCAGTCCCGTTTTGTTGACAGGGTCGCCGCGCACCGCGCGCGGATCGCCTGGCTCGATCGAGCCGTTATCGGATTGGCGGTGTATGTCGCGTTTTCGGGTGCAGTCGAATACGGACTATTGACGATGTTTTCAGCGTTCGCCTGGACGGGTTTGAGCCTGTTGGTGCTAGCAATGCTGGGGTTTGCTCTAGGCGCGGCGTGGGCGACTGCCAGCCTGCTGGGTCTGCCGGACGGAGACCGGATCGCATTTCTGTTTGCCGGATCGCAGAAGAGCGTCGCGATAGGCGCGCCACTTGCCGCCATCCTGTTTCCACCCGCTCATGCGGGCTTTGTGCTCGCGCCGCTTCTGCTCTATCACTTGGCCCAGCTTGTGCTCGCCGTGCCGCTGGCGATGCGTTTTGCGGGAAGGGGCGATCAGGCCTTGGGCTGATAGGTCTGCTCGTCAGTGGGAAACGTGCGCCCACGTACTTCCTCTGCATAGCGCGCGACAGTGCGATCGATCACCCCGGCAATGTCCTCGTAGCGCTTCACGAAGCGCGGTACGCGGTCGAACATGCCAAGCATGTCCTCGGTAACCAGAACCTGCCCATCACATTGGGCTGAGGCACCAATGCCAATCGTAGGGCAGGAGACGCCTTGCGTAGCGGCAATAGCAATCGGTTCCACGACACCTTCAATGACGATGGCAAAGGCGCCAGCCGCGTCAAGTGCCTTGGCGTCGGAGACGATCTTCTCCGCCTCCGCGTCGGAACGCCCGCGCGCGCCGTAGCCCCCGAGCACATTCACCGCCTGCGGTGTGAGACCGACATGGCCCATGACAGGGATGCCGCGCTGGTTAAGGAAGGCGACCGTGGGCGCCATTGCCGCCCCGCCTTCGAGCTTCACTGCGGCCGCACCCGTTTGCTTCAGCAGATAGGCTGCGCTTTCAAACGCCAGTTCGGGAGAGGCCTCGTAAGACCCGAAAGGCATGTCGATCACGACCACTGAATGATAGCTCCCGCGAACCACGGCCGCGCCATGATTGGCCATCATCTCAAGCGTGACCGGAATGGTGGAGGGCAGGCCATAAATCACCTGCGCAAGCGAATCGCCCACCAGCAGCAGATCACAATGCGCATCGAGGATTTGCGCTTGGCGCGCGGTGTAAGCGGTGAGCATGACCAGCGGTTCAGCAGTGACGCCGTTTGCCTTGCGCGCCCGGATCGCGGGCACCGTCAACCGCCGCATGGGCTGAGGGGTGGGGTTGGCTCGGCTGGTGCTCGTGTCGAGCTGAAAGGTCGTAGACATGATCCGCGCGTTTAGCCGTTGCGTGCCTCGGGGGAAACCCTGCGCTTTGGCGCTTGTGTTGCGGGCATGTTGCGCTAGCGTTGCAATCTGGCGGTCGCGCGGGGGCCGGGGCGGCCATCAATGGGAGACCTATTCCAGATGTTTCTTGATCCAGTAAGCAGTGCGGGTCGCAGGCGCTTGATGGAGGTGCTCTGATGGCTAGTGGGCCGAACCAGAGCATTGGCGAGCGAATGTTCGCCCGCAAGTCGATCGCTCAAGTCCAGCGTGAAAGCGAAACCAGCGAGCTGAAGCGATCGCTTGGCAAGTGGAACCTGTTGCTGCTTGGTGTGGGCTGCATCATTGGAGCAGGCATCTTTGTGCGTACGGGGAGCGCAGCTGCCCTGCATGCGGGGCCTGCCGTGTTACTCAGTTTTGTTGTGGCAGGCATCGTCTGCGCTTTTGCCGGGTTGTGCTATGCTGAGTTGTCGTCAACTCTTCCGGTCTCGGGCTCGGCCTACACATATAGCTACACTACGCTGGGCGAGTTTGTTGCGTGGATAATGGGCGCATTGTTGCTGCTCGAATATGGGCTTGCTG
>JBJTTE010000123.1:0-3490 GCA_046080005.1 Erythrobacter sp. | reverse complement strand
CCGGCTTGCTGCCTTCGGCAAGAATACGCGCAAGACACTCCTGCCGGCTCGCCGCCCGCTCCCCGCCGATCGCGGCATCCAGCGCGCCGGAATAGAGCCCGGCAATATAGCCGAGCAGTTCGGTGACGAGCGTTTCCTTGTTGCCGAAATGGTAGATCAGCATCCGGTCACTGGTGCCCGCCGCTTTGGCAAGCGGACGAAGGCTCGCCCCGTCAAGGCCCTGTTGCAGCACATGCGCCGCCAGCAGCGGCAGCAGGGTTTCACGGGACAGGCGAGTGGTCGGCATTTTCCTCTTGTAGCATCCGCTACACTGCGGTAAAGCGAATGTAGCAACTGCTACACATTAGAGGAGCCACGCCATGACCATGCTGCAATTCCTGATGATCGCGATTCTTGTCTTGGGGGCTCTCGCCTTGACTAGCATGATGGCGGCGCAACGCCAGACCGGCAATCCCTTCATCCCCGCTGTGCTGTTTGTGCTGTTCAGCGGCTTCACCGCTGTCCAGCTGGCGCAAGAGGGCGCGATGATGTTCGTGACCAATCATTCGCACAATCTCACCGGCATTCAGGTCTGGTGGGACCTGATCACGGCCACGCTGATCGCGCTGTTCCTGCTACTCCCGCGCGCCAGGGCTGCGGGCATGAACATTGTGCCTTGGGCGCTGTTCGTGGGTACCACCGCGAGCATCGGCCTGCTCGCCATGTGCGCGCGGCTGTTCTGGCTGGAGCAGGCGCAGGGGACACCGGCGCGGGCCTAGAGCACTTTCCGGCCATTCCGACCCACCCTGACGGAGCCGATTTGCGCTTAGGGCGAGGCGAGAGGAGCGCGCGATGCAGCGCATCGTGGGCGACGATTAACGTGGCCCTAAGCGCAAATCGGCCCGCCCCTCAGGGGTCTGCGCCATAAAGCCCGCTGGCTTCGTCACGCCGCTTGCAGGGGCAACCAAGCCCCTGAACCAGCCACTGCCGCGCGCCGCTCCTGTCCAGCGCGCTCTGTGGCGCGATCTGGGTGGGTCGGAATGGCCGGAAAGTGCTCTAAACGAGGGTTAAGCGCCTGCAACCCAAACGGACGCTTGCCCTTGGCAAGCACCCTGCCTAAGCGCCAGCCCCGTCATGGCCGAGGCGCAAGCGTCCCCCCCTTCGTCGTCACTCCCGCCGCCGCGCCCGCGCGATCCTCTGGCGTGGTGCCTGATTGCGACCGGCGCCTTTGCGCTGCTGACCGGGTGGCGGCTAGCGATCCCCTCGATCCCCTATTTCGACGAGGTCCACTACCTCCCCGCCGCGCGCGAGATCCTCGCCTTGTTCACCGAAGGTCAGGGCGATTACCGCAACCGCGAGCATCCGCTGTTCGCCAAGGAAGTGATTGCGCTCGGCATCGGCCTGTTTGGCGACAATCCGCTCGGCTGGCGGATCATGCCGTGGCTGTGCGGCACCCTCGCCTTCTTCGCGAGCATCCGCGCGCTGTGGCACGTAAGCCATGACCGCTTCGCCACGCTCGCCTTTGCAGTCCTGCTGGCGACCGGCTTTTCGCTGTTCATCCACGCCCGCATCGCGATGCTCGATATGGTCATGGTGAGCGCGCTGTGTGTGGGCGCATGGCAGTTTTCCGCCGCCTGCGCGCAGAGCGAGCAAGGTCGCTGGCGTCTCGCCCTGACCGGCATCGCCATCGGCGCTGCGATGGGCGCGAAGTGGAACGCCATTCCGTTGGCGATGGTGCCGGGGATCACCTTCTTCATCGCTCGCGCGCTTGCCGGACGCCGCCGCCTGTTCCTCAGCCGCCGCGGCGCGCCGGTCCCGGGGATCACGCTGGTCGAGGCCTTCGTGTGGCTCGGGATCGTGCCGCTCATCGTCTATGCGCTGACCTTCGTGCCGGGCTATTGGCTGGCCGAATATCTGCGCCCCTCGCCGCTCGCCGAGAAGGGCTTCATCGGGCTGCATCAGGAAATCTTCGGCCTGCAGAGCCAGCTCAAGACCGCGCATCGCTATATGAGCCAATGGCCCGAATGGGTGCTCAACACGCGCGGCATCTGGTATCTTTACGAACCCATCGACGGCGCACTGCGCGGCGTGCTGCTGATCGGCAATCCGCTGACCATGTGGCTCGGCCTGCCGGCGCTGGTCTGGTGCCTCGGCGCGGGCCTGTGGTGGCGCGGCGAAGCGGCGGGACGCGCGCGGCTGGCGGCGGTGATCGGCTATGCGGTCAGCCTGGGCCTGTGGGTGATCGCCCCCAAGCCGGTGCAGTTCTATTATCACTATTTCGTGCCGAGCATCTTGCTGCTCGCCGCGCTCGCGCTCGCCTGCAGCGATCTGAGACGCTTGCCCTATGGCAAGTGGCCCGCATGGGGCATCCCGGTGGGATCGCTGGCCATCTTCGCGTGGTTCTTCCCGATCATCGCCGCCTTGCCGCTCAAGGCGTCGGGCAGCTTCATCACCTGGATGTGGCTGAAGGGATGGTTGTAAGTGGAGAGGGCTTCGTCATTGCGAGCAAAGCGAAGCAATCCATGGACTAGAGCGTTTTCCAGTCAGGTGGAATCACCTGACGGTTCGGAAAATGCGGTAAAACAACAACCTAGAGCGGCCGATTTGGCGCAGCCAGATCGCAAACCGCTCTAGGAATCGATGTCGAAGAACAGATCACGCCAGTCGGGATTATTTTCTACAATCAACGCAATCTTCTTGGATCGTGATCCGCCCTTGATCCGTTTTTCGTGTGCAATCGCGTATTCGATGGTGGCGTGCAGCTCGAACCACACCAAGCGCTTGCAGCCGTATCTCTTGGTAAAGCCGTCAACGAGGCCCTCACGGTGTTCCCAAGTACGTTGCGGCAGATCCGATTAGATGGTGCCATTCTTGTGGTTCACCATCATGTAAACGGCGGGCTGGAAGTGCCGATTTCGGTTCATGGATTGCTTCGCTTCGCTCGCAATGACGAGGTAAGGGCCTAGAACCTGCCCCATACGAAGCGGCTCGACAGGGCATAGTTCCAGACCGAGCCGACCACGATCCCGGCCAGCGCAGCGAGCCCCCAGAACATGCCCTGGCCTTCGAGGAAGGTCGCAATCGCGACATTGGCGAAGGCCCCAACCGCGCAGGTCGCAATAAAACCCAGCCAGCCGCGCAGCAGCGCGACAGCCCCCTTCAGCCGCTGGTCGCGATAGGTCAGCCAGTTATTGA
This sequence comes from Erythrobacter sp., assembly GCA_046080005.1. GTDB lineage: Bacteria > Pseudomonadota > Alphaproteobacteria > Sphingomonadales > Sphingomonadaceae > Erythrobacter. Next base: position 316 of record JBJTTE010000123.1, on the reverse strand, counting down.
GCCAGAAGTTGAAGCTCATCGCCACCAGCACCGCTGCGGTCTGGGCAATCGTGAAACGCTCGCCAAACGCGAACAGGAACAGGCTGAGCACGGCAAAGTGCACCACCACGCCCAGCGCACCAACGGTGCCGAACAGGGCAAAGCGGGTCGGGATCACTTGGCCCAGTGTCTTGTCATAAAGCCCGGCAAGGAAATCAAACAGAATGGCGCGGTCCAGCTTGCTTTCTCCTTCGCGCCTCGCCGCGAAATTGAGTGGGAATTCCTTGACCCGCATCGGCACGTCAGCCGTCGCCAGCAGATCAAGCAGGATCTTGAA
>JBJTTE010000122.1:0-5282 GCA_046080005.1 Erythrobacter sp. | reverse complement strand
CAGGAAGTCTATCGCTTGCAGGGCGTGAAGATCAACGACAAGCACATCGAGGTGATCGTTCGCCAGATGCTGCAGAAGGTCGAGATCACCGATGCCGGGGACACCACCCTGCTGCCGGGCGAGCAGGTCGATCTGGCCGAGATGCTCGAGATCAATGCCAAGCTCGCCAAGGGCAAGCAGGGCGCGAGCGGCACTCCGGTGCTGCTGGGGATCACCAAGGCCTCGCTTCAGACCCGGAGCTTCATCTCTGCGGCCTCGTTCCAGGAAACCACCCGCGTGCTGACGCAGGCGGCGGTCGAAGGGAAGAAGGACACGCTGATCGGTCTGAAGGAAAACGTGATCGTCGGCCGTCTCATCCCGGCTGGGACCGGTGCGGGTATGAACCGCCTGCGCGTTACCGCGAACAGCCGTGATGCTGCGCTCAAGGCCGCTTGGAAGAAACAGCAGGAAGCGCTGTCTGCCTCTGACGAACGCGAAGTAGAGCCTGCGGCTGATGCGATCGGATCGGAAGAGAAGATGAAGGCGGCGATGGCTGCTATGGCGGCCTCCGCCCCCGCAGCCGAGGTTGAGGACGACGGCGAAGAGTAAGTCCCGCTCTTACAGTAGCCCTAAACTGGATATGGCCCCGCTGGAGCGATTAGCTCCGGCGGGGTTTGTTTTTGGTTCAGTTACCAGTCGGATTGCCAGCGTTAGAGCAATGCCCATCGAACATAGGAGGGATCGATGAAACGCATGATTGCACTCGCCGCACTGACCAGCTTGGGGCTGCCTTTCCCCGCTTTTGCGCAGGATACGATCGTGGTCACCGGTTCCCGGCAGGACCGATCGTCTGCGAATGCCTATTTCAGCTCGAACGGGCCTCCGGCCATCGGCGTCACCCGGCAGGCGGATTATTTCGTCACGCCGCTATGGGTCAGTTCGGATTCGCGCGATCCGGACCTCCGCACCGAAGAGCTGTTTGCCATGCTCGCTGCCACGCTTGACCGGGCGCAGGCGGACGGCATCGATCTGGTGGCGGGAAACTACGGCCTCAAACCTGTGACACGCGCGAATATGCGCGCGCTGCGGATGGAAGGTGGCAACCGCCCCGATACGACCCGCGTGCAGATCTACGCGCGCATTCCACTGCGCGGCGAAAACCCGAGCGTTCGAAGCACCGCCGAGCGGATCGCCGCCTTCGTAAAGTCGATCCCCACCACCGGCCGTTCGTTCATCGATATCGGCGGCACCGGCCTCGCCATCGAAAATCCGGAGCAATACCGCGATTCGGTTGTGCGCCATATCGCTCAGGAAGCCACCAAATATGCCAACATGTTTGGCCCGGGCTATGGCGTGGATGTCAACGGGCTCGACGGCAATCTCTACTGGCAGCAGGCGAGCGAGACCGAGGTGTTCCTCTATATCGAGCACAGTTTCTCGGTTTCACCGAAATGATGCTTTATCACTATTGCAAATCACGCGCAATTAATTAGCGTGGGAGACGTGTTCTCCCAGCCCCTGCGAGGTTCTATGTCCGAAATGCCCACTGCCGCCATACGGTCGATCATTGCTGCGCTTGCCGCTCCGCCGCGTGCCGAGCGGTTGGGGCCGGTCGCGAGCCGCTTCGTCCATGCCTTGCGGCTGATCGCAGTGCACGAGCGGGTGGGGCGCGATCCGGTGCCCGAGCTGGCGGTGCGGCTGGGTAGCGTCGAAGTGGCCGCCAAGGCGTTGATCCTTGCGCAGGCGATGCCGCCGCGTCGCCCGAGAACATCACAGTTTCGCGCTTCTGCTGCCGCTTGCTGAGCCATGACGAAGTCACGATCGGAGCCTTCATCGATGCCGCCGCCGAGGGTAATCGTTGCAACTTCGAAAACGCGCTTTCCGGTCTGATCCGACCCGATCGAATGCACCGCTTGTGAGACGGAGCGCTTGAGCTCGTTTCCTCAGAAATACGAGCCGCGTGAGTGCTTGCGGGTAACAGTGACCCGCTCTACCGCAAGCCGCATGACCACAACCCGCTTTGCCCCGTCGCCGACCGGCCGACTGCATGTCGGCAACATCCGCACCGCGCTCCACAACTGGATGCTGGCGCGGCAGGCGGGCGGCACCTTCATCCTGCGGATCGACGATACCGACGCCGAGCGCAGCCGCGAGGAACATGTCGAGGCGATCCGCGCCGACCTCCAATGGCTCGGCCTGATGTGGGATCGCGAGGAGCGCCAGTCGGCACGGCTTGATCGCCACGAGGCCGCCTTCGCTGCGCTACGCGCCGCGGGACGCATCTACCCTTGCTACGAGAGCGCGCAGGAACTCGACGTCAAGCGCAAGATCCAGCTCTCGCGCGGTCTGCCCCCGATCTACGACCGCGTGGCGCTCGCGCTCTCCGAGGCCGAACGCGCCGCAAGGGAGGCCGAGGGGGCAGCACCGCACTGGCGCTTCCTGCTCGACCATGCCGAGCCGATCCGCTGGGATGACGGCATCCGCGGTCCGCAGAAATTCGATCCCGCGCAGCTCTCCGACCCGGTGATCCGCCGCGCCGACGGCTCGTGGCTCTACATGATGCCGAGCGCGGTCGACGATATCGACATGGGGGTCACGCAGGTGCTGCGCGGCGAGGACCATGTCTCTAATACAGCCGTGCAAATTCAGATCTTTACCGCACTCATTGCTGCAGGCTTCGGCACGCACGAGGGGGCAGCAAAAGCGCTTCCCGCCTTCGCGCACGAGGCGCTGCTGGTGGGACGAGAGGGCAAGCTTTCGAAGCGCCTCGGTTCGCTCGGCTGCGATGCTTTCCGCGAACGCGGGATCGAGCCCGAGGCGATCATCGCGCTGCTCGCCCGGCTCGGCACTGCGCTTCCGGTCGAGCCGCTCGTCGACCGCGCAGCGCTGGTCGCTAGTTTCGATCTCGCCACCTTCGGCCGCGCCCCCGCCAAATTCGACGAGGAGGATCTCGTTCGGCTTAACGCCGGGATCGTCCACCAATTGCCCTACGAGGCGGTCGCCGCGCGCCTGCCGCAGGGGATGGACGCCGCGGGCTGGCACGCGATCCGCCCCAATCTTGCGCATCACGGCGAGGCGGCGGATTGGTGGCGGCTCGTCACCGGCCCGATCACTCCGCCTGCCTTCACCCCCGAGGACAAGGCCTTCCTCGCCGAGGCCGGGCGCCTTCTGACCTGGGGCGAGGATCCGTGGAGCGCGCTCACCGCAGCGCTCAAGTCGGCGACAGGGCGAAAGGGCAAACCGCTGTTTCTGCCGCTGCGTCAGGCGCTAACTGGTATGGATCATGGCCCTGACATGGGCGAGCTGCTGCTCTTGATCGGCGAGACCGAAGCTCGGGCGAGGCTTGCCCGCGCTGCGGACTCCAGGCCGACATGGCAGGCGGACGCGGCGCATACATAACCGCGGTCATGCTTCTGCTGAGCGATATGTTCGGCATGGCCTTCCTTAATCCCCTTGTACACAGCACCATTTCGCACCAGCCACCACTGGTCGGACCAGTTAGCCACCATGCGGCATGTAAAAAAATCAGAGTGCGGTTGATCTTCGAACAGAATGGTTGTCGGTCAAGTTGATCGGATATTATTCTTTAGTTTCAGACGATTTCACCGGCGCGACCGGGCGCACGAAGAATATCAGGATGACTGCCAAAGCGGTGAGCGCTCCGATCAGAAGCCAGGCATCGTTGATCGCATCAACCAAAGCCTGCTTTTCCACGAGAGGGCGGATCAGTTCCTCCGTGAACTCGTCCGGCGGGATATCAAGCTGCTCAAGAAAGGCCTCGCGGGGGATGCCAATCTTGACCGCGGTCTCGACATCCCCTTCCAACAACTTTTCGACGATGTGCTGGCCATAGGTTTCAGCGCGCGTGAAGATCGTTGTGTCGATCAGGGCAAGACCGATCGCGCCGCCAAGGTTCCGCATCAAATTGAACAGGCCGCTGCCGTCTGCCACCAATTCAGGCGACAACCGGCCGAGCGCCATTCGCGTCGGAGGGAGAAGACAGAACATGCTCGCGATGCCTCTAAGCACCTGCGGCACAAACATATCTGCAAAGTCTGTATCGGCGGTTTGGTTGGTGCTCATAAGCAGCCCTACTGCAAACAGGCAGAAACCGAAGGCTGTGAGCGTGCGTGCGCCGACGCGCTGTTCAAGATAGACCGCGATCGGTGCGGTCACGAGCTGCGCAATCCCCGTAACGAGCATAATCTCGCCGATACGAAGGGCATTATGCTCGCGCACCAGGCCAAGAAAGAAGGGCATGAGATAGGTCATGCCGAACAGCCCCATGCCGAGAATGAAGCTCAAGGCGCAGCCAACGGCGAAATTGCGATCCTTAAAGCAGCGCAGCTCCACGACCGGATCGGAGGAGCGCAGCGTGCGCCAGACAAACAGCGCCGCACACAAGGCAAAGCCCAGCAACAATGACGTGACAGCAGGCGATAACCAGCCGAGGGTGGGCGCGTCCTTCAGCCCGATCTGGAAAGCCGCGAGGCCCGCAGCGAGCAAGGCTAACCCAATCGCGTCCACCGAGCGCGGCGAGCGCATATTGCTCGCGGGACCGATCAGAGTAATCGCAGCACCAGCCGCGGCTAGGATTCCGGGAAAGATGTTGATCCGAAACAGCCATTGCCAAGCATAGGTCTCAGTCAGCCACCCGCCGACAATCGGCCCGACGGTTGGAGCGAAGACGGCAAGAAGGCCGGCAATCGTCGTAGCGATCCCCTGCGAGCGTTGCGGGAACAGCAGGAACACGGCAGAAAAAACCGCCGGGATGAGGGTTCCTCCGGCAAAGCCCTGAAGAATACGCCAGATGACAAGGGAGGCGAATGTCTGGCTTTCTGAGCATCCTATCGATGCCACAGTGAAGACCGATACTGCCGTCACGAACAGCCAGCGCATTCCCATTCTTGCGGTTAGAAAGCCGGTCAGCGGGATCGCCACAATCTCTGCCGTGAGATAGGCAGTCTGGATCCAGATCATCTGGTCAGTGCCCATATTGAGCGCGCTTTGGATCGTCGGCAGCGATGTCGCCACAATCTGGATGTCCAGGATCGCCATGAACATGCCGATGCACATGAAGATGAAGCCCGCCCACGTCCGCACGTTGGCCTCGGGAATTTCGTCGGTGTTCATTATGCAGTCGCTACCTTAAGAGATGTTCTGAGAGGCCGTTTCGAAAGGGGTTGAGCGGCTGAGGTTGCTGTGATTCCGGGGGTTTTGCAGACAACCCGGAGATTATGATGTGGACCCCGGCCACCCGCGCGCAGCATACGCGGGTTTCGAAGCGTTACCAGACGGATTTG
>JBJTTE010000121.1:0-3434 GCA_046080005.1 Erythrobacter sp. | reverse complement strand
GCTCCTACACCGCCCTAGGACTTATTTGAGTACCGGATCGATGCCGGGCCTCCGGACGCTGTGCTCGAAGCCGGTTTAGACCATCAGGATATTCATCACCGCGGTCGCAATCGGCCGGTCGCGGTCGGTCTGCCAGGCTTCCACCGCGACATTGGCATTGCGCCGCCCGAGCCGGGTGATGCGCCCAACCGCAAAGCTCGCCTGTGACTTGCCCGCGGCAAGATATTGCACTGTGATATTGATGGGCTTCAGTTGCGGGTCGCGTCCCCCTGCGATCAGCGCGGTGCGAAGCGCGGCGTAACCGGCATTCTCAAGCAGACCTGCCGTTGCCCCGCCGTGGAAATGCTGCGGACGGCCTTCGACGCTCGGACCAAATTCAACGGCGACCACCGGCATCCCGGCTTCTTGCTCGCCGGTCAGCACGATCCCGAGCGAATGGGCGTAGGCGGGGAGATCAAGCGGCTCAGCCATTGCCACCACTTTGGAGAGCCGGATTGTCCTTCCGCGGATCGAAGCCGATGGTCATGAAGCTGCCCGCGACATGCGCCACCGGATCGGTCAGATCGTCGTCATAGGCGATCCCGCGAACGAAAGCTGCGGAACGGGTGATCCTGTAGCATTCGACCCGGCCCCTCACGCTCGCCCGTTCGCGCGCGGGACGCTGGTAGTCGACCCGCAGGTCCAACGTGGCGACGGGCTCAAAGCTGCCCCGCGTCTGCCAGATTGCCATGCCGCTAGCCATGTCCATCAGGCTGATGATCGGACCCGAGGCAAGCACCGGGCGGCTGGCATCGCCCAGCAGGTCTGCGCGCCACGGCAGTTCAAGCTCGACCCAGTTGTCGCCCTGATCGGTGAATCTGAGCCCAAGCCAACCCGTATGGCCGTGCCGGAAGAACCACTTGGACGCTTCGCGCGCATCGAACTGGGCAGGGAGCGTGTTCATGCACGGGGGCATAGGAGCGCGGGCATGTGCCTTGCAATCACCATATTGTGAGGCGGCCTAAAGCACGCCCCCGGCAAGCCGATCAATCGCGCCTTGCAGGATCACCGCAGCTGCATGGCTGTCGATCGCGGCGGCGCGCCTGGCACGGCTCATGTCCTGGCCGATCATCGCCGCTTCGGCCGCCTGGGTTGACCAGCGCTCATCCCAAAGCAGGATCGGCAGCGCAAAGGCTTCGGCCATATTGCGCGCATAGGCGCGGCTGGCCTGCGCACGTGGGCCCTCGGAGCCGTCCATGTTTCGCGGCAGGCCGAGCACGATCCCGCGCACTGATCGGGCCGTGATAAGCTGTCCGATCGTCTCGCGGTCGCGGCCCCATTTGCCGCGCTGGATGGTGTGGCCATTTGTGGCAAAGCGCCACCCTGCATCGCAGGTCGCGGTGCCGATGGTTTTCGTGCCGAGGTCGAGGCCGAGCAGCGCGCCGCCATTGCCGACCGCTTCAGCGAAACCCCGCGCGTCTTCGAATATCAAGGTGCTGCTGTCCAACCGTCAGCCCGCCGGATCACGTCGGCCTTGGTGTTCGCCCAGAACAAGGGCAGGTCATAGACATGATAATTGTTCCCCGGCAGCACATAGCTTCCCATTTCGGGCGGCGCGCCGATCAGCAGGATGCCGCGCTTGTCGCAGCGGGCCGGGACGACGCCGGGCTGTAATGTGCCCTTGCTCATGCTGTCCTCGGGCACCAGCGTACCGATATTGGCGCTGGCCGGTGCCGCGCCGCCAGGCATGCCGGTCAAGGGATTGGAACAGAGCAACGGATCAGTGCCCGGTGCCGTGCCATCGAGGGCAGGGGTCTTGGCATAGACGTCGAGCACCAGCGAGGGATCGGCAGGCTCGGCAAAGCTCGACCAGCTGATCACGCATCCCGTCTGGTCTGCCGCGCTGCACGCTGGAAACCCGATCACCGGTAGATCGTGCGTCTCAGACACCGGCCAGCCGATCACATAGGCCGCCACCAGTCGAGCGGCGGCGGAGGTGCCTTTCACCTCCTCGGCAAGCAGGCGCTTCAGGTGCAGTGCGCCCTGTGAGTGCCCCGCTAGTACAATCGGGGACTTGGGATCGACCTTGGCAAGGAAAAAGCGGAATGCCTCGCGCACATCGGCATAGGCAGCGTCGATTGCCTGCTTGCCCTCGGGCTGATCGGTGAGGAAGGCACCCATCGTTGCCTGCCGGTAGCGCGGTGCCCAGATCTCGGATGCAGCATTGAACGGACTGGCCATGCCGCGCAGGTAGATACGGGCAATGCGCTCGGCCTCGGGATCGCCGCCGTTTTCGAGCGGGGCGTTCCAGCTTGCGCGATTGACGTAGCTGGTGGGGTGGACAAAGAACACGGCAATGGGCTTGACCGGCAAGGCCAAAACCGGTCGCCCAGGGGGTTCATCATCGGCAGTGGCGGGCTGCCAGCGTGCCGGATCATTCGCCCCCATGCCGGGGCGCGATAACCACAGCTTCGGGTCCGCATAGGCGTTGACAGCAAGCGGCTTGACCGGTGCAAAAGCGACAGAAGGGACTGTCGCCAGCCGGGTCAGCTGCCCCGGAAAAAGCGCCAGCGCAAATCCGCCGGCGATCACCAGCACGATGCAAACAGCGACGAGATAGAGAAACTTGCGGGCCATTGCTCCGGCGCTCGCGCGGCTACTTCGCCGCCGCGCCCTCGGCCAACGGTGGGCGCAGGGTGGTCCAAGCGCGATCGCCGCGCAGGCTTGAGAACCATGTCGCCGGATTCCAGGTGGTCGACCCGTCAAGCGAGAAGGTGATGAACTCTGCGCGCCCACCAATATTCGCAAGCGGGACGCCGTCACCAAGGCCGTTCTCCACTGCCAGGGCGCGGCTGTCGGCGCTCTGGTCGCGGTTGTCGCCCATCACGAAGACGCTGTCAGCAGGCACCTTGTAGGGACCGTAGTTGTCAAGCGGCTGGTCGGTATAGTCGATGGTGAGATAGGTCGCCCCGTTAGGCAGGGTCTCGCGCCACGTGGGCGGCTCGAAATATTCGCGTCCGTCAGGGCCGGTCGTGCGGAATGGCTCGAAGGTGTCGAGACAGGGGTTGCCCTTGCACAGCAGCTCGGGCTCGAACGGTATGCGCACCTCAGGGACGACTTCGCGCTTGATCGCGGTGCCATTGAGGATGATCTGCCCCCCGCGCACCTCGATCGTATCACCCGGCAGTGCCACCACGCGCTTGATGTAGTCCTCATCACGGGTCGGGTGGACCGGGATGACGATGTCACCATATTCGGGGTTGGCTGACCATATCCGCCAGCTGCCACGTGGTAGCAGATGGAAGCTCGCCGAGGCCCAGGACCAGCCATAGGGATACTTGCTCACCACCAGCCGGTCACCGACCCACAGGTTCGGCATCATCGAGGTAGAGGGGATGTAAAACGGCTTCGCCACAAGGCTATGAAACGCGAGCACCGCGAGCAGCATCAGGGCC
>JBJTTE010000120.1:0-3991 GCA_046080005.1 Erythrobacter sp. | reverse complement strand
GTCAGCTTCTTCGCCTTCCAGTCGATATCGACGAGGCCGTAATTCTCCTCCGAGAAGAACTTGCTGACCCGCGCCGCATCCGGCTCGCGCGCGGTGCTGCGGTCATTGTCGTTCCCGAAGGCGAGGTTCAGCGAGGAACTGGTCAGCTCCCACATGGTCTCGCTCTTGTAGTTCGCGGTGTAGATGCCCGCGGCATGGCGATCGCCCGACAGGATCACCAGCCCGCTCGCCTCGCGGCCCTTCAGGGTTTCGAGCAGCCGGGCCCGCTCCACCGGGAAATTGGTCCAGCCTTCGAACTGGTGCGCGGTGGTGATCACTTGCGTCGACGAGACGACGATCCGGAAATCGGCAGGCTTGGCCAGCTCTGCCTCGAGCCAGGCCCATTGCGCCTCGCCCAGTATGGTCTTGTCGAGGCTCTCATCGGGCAGGTAGCTGCCAAGGGGCGGGCGCTCCTTGCTCCACGCCATGCGCTTGAGATCGGACCGGAAATAGCGCGTATCGAGGAGGATAATCTGCACCCGCTTGCCCTCTGGCCCGGTGATGGTGCTTTCATAGACGCCGGGGCGGGAAGTCACTTCGTTCGAGGAGCCCCAGAAGCTCTCGAACAGCGTTTCGGCCCAGCGCCGCATCGGGAAACTGGCACCGGCATCGTTGAGACCGAAATCATGTTCGTCCCAATTCGCCATCATCGGCACCTTGGCGCGAAAGGTGCTGAATTCGGGGTGCGAGGCCTGCAGCAGATAGGACTTGCGCAAGGATTCGAGCCCCGCGTCGGCATCCCAGCCGTTGTCGCCGTAGACATTATCGCCGATCATCATGAAAAGCTAAGGATTTTGCGCGGTAATCTGCGCCCACATGTGCTGCGGCGCATTCTGATGGTTGCAGCTGCCGAAGGCGATGCGGGTGAGCGTGGTGCCTGCCGCAAGGGCCGGATTCGGTCCTGCGTCTGGCATCTCAACCTGTTGGCGCAGCGCCTCGTAATAGGGAGCGAGCAATTGATCGGGGGTCAGGCTGACCGGCAGTGGCGCGGTGCGCGCCGGTGCGGCTTCATCATCATGCGCGAAAGTCGGCGCAGCGGTCAGGCTAAGGGCAGCCAAAGCGACGGTAAGGGCGGGCAAGAGGCGCATCACAAAGGTCCTTGAAGCGTTGAATTGCGGGCATAGTGACGCTCTTCGGTGACACAACCAAGGCATCAGGAAAAGAGCCTCAGGTTGGCGGGAGGGAGCTGAAATCCGTGAGCGCCGCGTCGCGCAGCCCGCGCCAGACGTTGCGCGCCTGCACCGTCTCGCCGACATCATGCACCCGCAAAAGGTGAACCCCCGCCTCCATCCCCTTGAGCGCCAGCGCCAGCGACCCGGGAAGGCGGCGATCAGGGTCTTCCTCGACCGAAAGCGCGCCAATCATGCGCTTGCGGCTCGCCCCCAGCATCAGCGGGCTGCCGAGGCCGTGGAAGAGGGGCAAGGCATTGATCAGAGAAAGGTTCTCGGACAGTGACTTGCCGAAGCCGATGCCTGGATCGAGGATGATCCGATCTTCCGCCACACCCGCAGCAATCGCCCGGTCGCGGGCAGCTTCGAGGAAGTCGAACACCTCGCCCACCACGTCGACATAGGCGCCGCCCTTGTGCAGGTCCTCACCCGCGCCCGGCGCGTGCATCAGCACCACCGGGCAGCCCGCTTGCGCCACAACCTCAAGCGAGCGGGGGTCATAGCGCAGGGCGGAGACATCATTCGCCATATGCCCACCCGCCGCCAGACCGGCAGCCAGCACCCCGGCGCGGCGCGTATCGCTGCTGATCGCCGCGCCCATGCTGGCGCAGTATTCGACCGCAGGCACCACGCGGCGGATCTCTTCGTCCTCGAAGGTGGCTGAAGCGCCCGGGCGCGTGCTTTCGCCCCCGATGTCGATGATGGCTGCACCAGCCTCAAGCATGGCGGCAGCATGAGCGCGGCCTGCCTCGATAGCATCGTGCTGCCCGCCGTCAGAGAAGCTGTCGGGCGTCACGTTGAGGATGCCCACCACCTGAGGTTGGTCCAAGCGGATGGTGCGGGAGCCCAATTGCAGGGGGGGGTGGATCTTCCCGAAGTTCGCCCACAGGCGCGCTGCCTCTTCTGCGAGGTTCGTAGGAAGCCGCCCCATCGCCGCTTCGATTGCGCCGCGCGTCCCTACAAACCGGCTGAGAACGTCACTGCCGCTGCGCACCACCAGCGCGAACTCGCGCGCATAGGCCATCGATCCGCCGAGCCGCACCGCCTCGCCCTCGACCGCCTGCGGGCCGGAGACGAGCGTCAGGGGCAGGAGATAGACGCGCTCTCCCATCGCGCGCGATCAGTCCTCGCCCGCGAGCAGATAGAGCTGGCGCGCGGCATCGATCGGCTGGACGTTGGCGCCAACCGGGCCGCCGGTCTCATAGTGCCAGAACGCCCAGCCGTTGCACGAGGGCGCACCTTGCAGCTCCTTGCCCAGCACGTGGATCGATCCGCTCTTGCCATCACACGCCAGCGAGCCATCGGCGCGCACGGTCGCGATCCAGCGGCGCTTGCGATCAAACACCTGGCTTCCCGGCGGGATCAGCCCGGCCTCGACCACCGCGCCAAACGCCACCTTGGGCGCCGTCCGCGCCGATTGCATTGTGGTCAGCGCGCTTTCATCAAGCGGCAATTCGCGCGCGATCCGCTTTTCGGCGACCGCGCGGTAGACATCCTCGCGCTCGCAGCCGATCCATTCGCGCCCCAAGCGCTTCGCCACAGCCCCTGTAGTGCCGGTGCCAAAGAAGGGATCGAGCACCACGTCGCCCTTCTCGGTGGTGGCCAGCAGCACGCGATAAAGCAGCGCCTCGGGTTTCTGTGTCGGATGCGCTTTCTTGCCGTTTTCCTTGAGCCGCTCGCCCCCCGCGCAGATCGGCAGCACCCAGTCCGAGCGCATTTGCAGCTCGTCATTGAGGGTCTTCATCGCGCGATAATTGAAGTGGTAGCGCGCCTTTTCCCCCATGCTCGCCCAGATCAGCGTCTCGTGCGCATTGGTAAACCGCGTGCCCTTGAAATTGGGCATGGGATTGCTCTTGCGCCAGACGATGTCGTTCAAGATCCAGAAGCCGAGATCCTGCAGGATCGCGCCCACGCGGAAGATATTGTGATAGCTCCCGATCACCCATAGCGCGCCATCGGGCTTCAAGACGCGGCGCGCCTCGGTCAGCCAGGCGAGGGTGAAGGCATCATAGGCGGCCATGCTGTCGAACCGGTCCCAATGATCGGTCACCGCATCGACATGGCTGCCATCCGGACGGTTGAGATCGCCGCCCAGCTGCAGGTTATAGGGCGGATCAGCAAAAACGAGATCGACGCTCGCGGTGGGCAGCGCGCGCATCGCGGCGATGCAATCACCGGGCAGAATGCGGCTCAGGGGCAGATCACAGGCGCGCGCAGTTTCCGGCGCCTTTACAACGCTTTTCGCCCGCGACTTCAGCTTTTCTGTCACACCCACCAGCCGTGCTCCGCCTGTCATGCCTTCCACTTATCCACAGGCATGAGTCTTTGAAGAGTCCGCGTCAAGCACCTAATTTTGCGGCGCTTATGGTTACCAAAGCGTTAAGAGCTCGGGCCTTGCGCGGAACGAAACGGGGACGGCACAAGATGTTGAGTCTGGAACCCCTGCGCGGACTCCAGATGCAGGGGTGTGGCGGGGAGGACTCAGTGGCGGGTGGTTTTTTGTGATGAGGACGCGGGCGTTTTTACGGCGGGGGCGGGGAGTTGGGCGCTATGGAAAGGTGCGACCAAAGGTGAGACGTTCGGTGGCGACTTGCGACGTCCTGAAAGCGGGCGCGTGGTTATAGGACCCGAAACGGCTCACATTGGGACGAAACGGCCGTTCCCCAAGATGTTTCAGAGGTCTGGTTTTGATAGAAGCCGACAATCAGCGTTCGTCCGACCGTCCCATTTCATCGCCAGCGAACGAGACGAATGCTGGGTCGTCGGTCTTGCGTTCCGCTTTG
>JBJTTE010000119.1:0-4319 GCA_046080005.1 Erythrobacter sp. | reverse complement strand
GCGCTGCCTGGATCTGGAGCACTGCCATAGAGACGCGAGCCTAACCCATTTCATCCCAAACAGCACGGCAATTCGCGGCCCCTGCCGCTGGCCGCGCACGGATCACCGATTGGCCTTAGGCAAGCGCCCCCCATTGGGGTCAATCGCGCGGCGGAAATGCTTGGCCCAGTCGGCCTTGCCCTCGCTGGCCATCAGCGCGCGCACCAGCGGCACTTCGGCGGCGATGGCCTCGGCGCGTTCATCCCAGCCATCATGCGTGATGCGGGGCCAGAGGAACCCGCTGTCATGTTCTGATCCCCAGCGCTGCATATATTCGACGGCTTTGGCGGGATCATAACCGGCATTAGCGAACAGCCAGGGGATCAGCCTATCGGCCTCGCGCTCGATCCGCCGGACATTCCCGTTGCTGCGGCCATTGCGATCGAGCCAGGCGTCGTGGCCGAGCACATTGTGCGAAAGCTCATGCCCAACCGTGCCGGCAAACAGCTCGTCCTCATAGCCGAGGTTGTGCGATCGGATCCCGATCACCACCCGCGACCCATCGGCCGCGGCCGTGCCGCTATCGCCCATCAGCTCGAACCGGCTGGCGCAGACCGGAACCGGCTGGATCGTGACGGTCTCGCCCCCGGCAAAGGTGATCGCGATGGTGCCACGTTCGGCGAGCACACCGTCGATATAGTCCTGCAGGCGGGCTGGCCGGGCCCAGTCCATCGGCGGGCGGGCGGGCCAGCTATTGGGGTCAACCCCGTCAACACCAGCGATCTCGCGGTTGCGGGTGAACGCGCCGGACAGCGCAGCAGGCGATCCGCGCGCGGCATTCTGGACCGCAAAATCGCCCTTCAGCCCGAGCGTTTGGCGGGCAATGTCGGGCGCGCCATAGCTCGCCATGTCCTGCAATCGCAGCCCGATGCTCTGCACCACCTTGGAGCAATAGGGCGCATTGGCAGCGGCCAGCCGCCAGCCGATGTCCTGCAAACGCTGATCGACATCCTGATAGCGGCCAATCGCGGCCAGCTCGGCCGCATAGTCAATCGCGCGCAGTGGGTCGGTCTCAGCCGCAAGCGGAGCCGCGAGCGCGAGCGCCATGAGCGCGAAAGCGCGCATCAGCCGGCTTCACCACCGCTCGTCAGCGCAGCCTTGAGCTTCTCATAGCCCACCGCCCCGCCGATCGGCTTCTTGCCGGCGATCCATGCCGGGGTGCCGGTAAAGCCGAGCGCGCGCGCGTGATCAAGGTTGCGGGCGATCTCGGTCGACACCGCTTCGGACGCCGCATCGCGCTGCGCCCGGGCCATGTCGAGACCCGCTGCCTGCGCTGCCGCCGCGACATCACCGGTCGCAAACATGGCATCGTGGAGGGCGCGGTACTTGCCCTGCAATCCCGCCGCCAGCGCCATGCGCGAGGCGACATCGCTGCCTTCAAAAATCGGCCACTCGCGGACCACCACCTTGAGATCCGGGTCTTCGGATACCAGCCGGTTGACGTCTTGCAGGCTGCCCTCGCAATAGGGGCAATTATAGTCGGTGAACTCGACCAGCACGCGCTTGCCTTGCGGGTTGCCAAGGATCACGCCGGGGAAGGGCTCGAACACTTGCCCGCCCATCTTGGCCAGCCGCTCGGCGGCTTGCTGCTCCTCATAGGCCTCGGCCATTTGCGGCAGCAGTTCGGGATTTCCGAGGAGGAAGCTGCGGGTGCGGTTATCGGCCAGGCCCGAATAGGACCACGCCGCCGCGCCCAGAAAGCCGAACACCAGCGCCAAAAGGACGGTCAGCAGGGTCTGGCGCAAGGGCGAAGCGGCGTCAGCGGCAGAATCAGGAGCGGTCATAGCGGGGTTATGTCCCGTGGATGGCGAGCGAGTGGCGGGCAGCCTAGCGCCGGTCGCGCACCCGTTCCAGTGCGCTGCGCGCTTCGAGCGCAACATCCTGCGCACGAATCCAGTCCGCCGAACCATAGGGCAGGCTGGCCTCGGCCGCCTGGGCATTGGCGAGCGCCTGGGGATAGAGCCGGTTCATCACCTGCTGTTCGGCGCTGGCAAGCCGGGCGCGCGGAATATCCCCGCGCGCTTCGTAGACTACGCCAAGCTGATACCAGGCGAACGGATTGTAGCGATCACGCTGGACCGACGCGCGCAGGACATTTTCCGCCTCGTTAAAATTCGCGGGATCCTCGGTCGCGATCAAGGCATGGCCGAGCATCCCGGCGATCAGCGGGTGCGCGCGGGTCAGATCGACCGCGCGGCGCAGCGGCACCAGAGCATCATTGGGCCGCCCGGACTCGAGCAGCACCTGCCCTTTCAGTTCAAGAAACCAGGGATTATCGGGCTCAAGCGCCAGCAGCGCATCGGCTTCCGCCAGCGCCGTCTCGACCCGCGCATCCTTGTGGTAGGCATAGGCGCGGGCATAGCGCGCCAGGACCGAGGTATCGCGCAGCGGGTAGGCGGTGAACGTGCGCTGCGGCGGATTGAGATAACCGTAGAGCTTGGCCTTGGCGCGCTCGAACCGCTCCTGCAAAACGGGGTCCGGCTCGGTATCCCAGGCGCGATCCTGTTGGAGCAGCCCGCGCAGGGTCTGGATGCGGTCACCGCTGAGCGGGTGGGTGCGGGCATAGGCGGCTTCATCGGCCTGGCTGTAACCGGCGCGAATCTCGTTGCCGCGCAGCCGCTCGAAGAACTTCAGCATCCCCTTGCCGGTGATCCCGGCGCCGGAAAGATAGCGTGCGCCGGCGAGGTCAGTGGCGGCTTCCTGATCGCGGTTGAAAGCGAGAAAGCTGCCGAGCGCGGCCTGCTGGCCTGCGGCGATCACCCCCATGGCAGCCTCGCCTGCCCCCGCCAGCGCCGCACCGACCGCGAGCAACAGCGAGAGGATCGAGATGTTATTGGCTTCCTTGGTGCGTTCGTTGAAGCGCACCGCGTGCCCGGCGGTGATGTGCCCCAGTTCATGCGCGAGCACGCCCTGCACCTCGTTGGCACTCTCGGCGGCATTGAGCAGCCCGCTATGGACATAGATCGCCTGGCCCCCAGCGACGAATGCATTGATCGAATTGTCGTTGATCAGCACCAACTCGACGTTGCCCGGTTCCAGCTCGCTCGCTTCGATCAGCGGCGCGGCCATATCGAGCAGCAATTGCTCGGTCTCGGCATCGCGCAGGATCGATTGTGCCGCAGCCGGATGGACCGCGATCAGCGCGCTGGCGAGCAGGGCAAGGGCATAAGCGAGGAGGTGGGGGCGACCGCGCATCGCCGCCGTTCTAGCGGATTCGGGCCTGAACACAAAGTGAAGCAGTGTTGGGGCCGCATCTCCGATAGAGGATCTGGAAAGTTGAGGAGAACGGGCTGCCAGCTTTGGAGATGACGTGTGATACAGCTGGCGTTGATGAAGCTTGAGACGGTTACAACCTTGTGCCGCCTGTTCGAGGAGGCAGGCCTGTCCTTCTGGGTTGACGGAGGCTGGGGTGTGGACGCCCTCCTCCAACGACAAACTCGCGACCATTCCGATCTGGATCTTGCTGTCCCCTTGGCAGAGCTTTCACAGTTTGAGCGATCGCTACTGCCGTTAGGCTATCGCCGCAGTGACCGGCCAGAAGACCCTTCGTGGAACTGGGTTCTACGTCACGACACCGAAGGATCAGTCGACCTTCACGGGTTTGTGCTGAACGCTCACGCAGATGGTGTGCTCGGCGAACCGAGTGAAAATTCAATGTATCCAGCTGGATCACTTGATGGCTTTGGCAAGCTGGGTGAATTGCCGGTTCGATGCATAGCCGCACCCTTTGTACTGGCCTTTAGAAACAGCTTCGAGCCACGGGTTGTCGACCATCACGATGTTGCCGCCCTTTGTGATCGATTTGGTCTCGCGCGTCCGACACGCTTTTTGTCGACTGATGCTACGGGCAGCTAGTCTTCCGCAGCGTGCAACAGTTGCACGTCGGCAACTTACTTGAGGTCAACATCGAATCTGAAGCACTATCAGGCCAGCGACAGAGGCGGGTCCAAGGTCTGCGCCACCAGCTGTGACAGCGAAGAGGTCAGCCGACCACTTTGCGCGCGGCGCGCTCGATCAGCGCAATATCCTCGGGCACTTCGGCCAGAATTTCGGCGCAGCCAATCTCGTCACGGCGAATCAGCACCATCGCGAATTCGGAGCCCGCGCCGTCGAGATCTTCGAGCATGATCGCCTCTAGCGCGCGCAGCTTGGCGGCGAGCGCTTCGCGCACGGCAGAGGCACTTTGGGACGGCTTGCCCTGCTCTTCGCGGCGCAGGCAGCGTTCGGCCTGGACCACTGCCTTCAGCCCGCCCTCTGTCGCAGCAAGGAAGCCTGCCAGG
>JBJTTE010000118.1:0-3906 GCA_046080005.1 Erythrobacter sp. | reverse complement strand
CGATGCGCTGCATCGCTCACTCCTCTCGCCTTGCCCTGAGCCCAATTCGGCTCCGTCAGGGTGGGTCAGGTTGGTCGGAAACCGCTCTAGGGCCAGCGAGCCGACATTGCCGCAAAGCGGGTGGAATTGATCGTTTCGGGCCCCGCAATCGCTCTACGCGGAAAGGCTAAGCGCCAACCCACCGGCCGCGCATGCAGCCAGCAACCGCAGCACTGACCACTTCGCACCGAAGGCCAGCGCAAAGGCCAGCGTCGCGAGGACGCCCGCCCGCCAGTCAAAGCTCGCCAATACGGGCCAGTCGAGCTTGAGCGGGCCAGCCGCAACTTCGCCCACCTCGGCAAAGAACACGTGCAGCGCGAACCACAAAGTCAGGTTGGCGATCACGCCGACGACCGCCGCCGTCACAGCCGCAAGGCCGCCTTTGAGCCACACCGCCCGCCCCAGCCGGTCGATCCACGGAGCGAGCGCAAAGATCCAGAGAAAGCAGGGCGCGAAGGTCACCCAGGTCGTCAGCCCGGCTCCCAAGAGACCTGCGACCAGTGGCGAGAAGGGCTCAGGCGAACGATAGGCCGCGAGGTAGCCCACAAACTGCGTCACCAGAATGAGCGGCCCGGGCGTCGTCTCGGCGAGCCCCAGGCCATCAGCCATCTCGCCCGCCTTGAGCCAGCCGAACCCCTGTACTGCCTCCTGTGCCATATAGGCGAGCACAGCATAGGCCCCGCCGAAGGTGACAATCGCCAGCTGCGAGAAGAACGCGCCGATCTGCCACAGCACGTGACCTTGCCCCAATGTCGCGGCGATCAGCAGCATCGGCGCCGCCCAGATTGTGCCCCACACCAGCAGCGAGGCGATGGTAGTCCGCCAAGGACGGGCAAGCAGGTTCGACATCCCCTGCATCGGCTTGAGCGCCAGCAGGTCAGGCCGCGCGCGCGCAATGATAATCCCGATCACACCCGATCCGAGCACGATCAGCGGAAACGGCAGATCGAACAGGAACAATCCTGCCAAGGCCGCTGCCGCGAGCGCGCGCTTTACACCTGTGTCGAGCGCACGGCCTGCGATCCGCAGCAACGCCTGCACCACGATTGCCAGCACCGCCGATTTCACCCCGAGAAACAGCGCCGCCACCCAACCAAGATTGGCCGCGAGTGCATAGAGCACCGAAAGCGCGAGGATGATCGCCGCGCCCGGAATCACGAACAGCAAGCCCGCCGCCAGGCCGCCTTGCCAGCCGTGCAGCCGCCAGCCGATCCACGTCGCCAATTGCTGCGCTTCCGGCCCGGGGAGGAGGTGGCAGAAATTGAGCGCGTGGAGATAGTCCGCCTCCGCGATCCAGCGCCGCTCTTCGACGAGTTCGCGGTGCATCAGCGCGATCTGGCCCGCCGGCCCGCCGAAGCTGAGAAAGCCGATGCGGGTGCAGACGGCAAGGAGTTCGGAGAAGGTAGGGGCGGGGGCATTCCCATCCGTGCCCGAAGCAGCAGTCGATACGTCCAATTCGGCCATGCCTACCTCGAAAATGGCCCCACCGCGCATAGCCGCTCTTGGGGGTGATGACGAGGCAACGCTTGGGCCTGTCTCAGCCTGGACGGGAGGTTGCTCGGCCCTGCGAGGCGGCTGATAACGGGCGGCGCGGGAGGGGGCAAGGGGGGTGCGGCGGGGGCAAGCGGGCAGGGCGGGTCACTCACCCCCGGCAAGCTTGGCGCGGATGCGGGCGAGGGTGCGGGTAGCCTGCTCGTGAAAATACCCCATGTTGCCCGGATCATAGACCTCCAGCGCCAGCAGTGCGCCTGCCTCGGCAGCGCGCCAATGATCGGCCTGCGCGGCCCCGTTGGAAAGATCGCCGCGCGCTTCTTCGGCGAGCGCAAGGTTGACCTGCGTCATCGCCCATTGGGCAGGCAGCGCATCGCGGGTGCGCACCTCCAGCGCCGCGCGATAGGCCGCCACTGCGTCGGCCAGCAGCGCCAGCCCATCGGCCCCGCCGCTGCGCGCGCCTTTTTCCTTTGTTGATAAGCCGAGCCAGACTTGTGCAGCTCCGATCTCGCGACCACCTCGCGCAACTTCAAGCGCACGTTTGGCGAGAATAATCGCCACATCCTGCGCCAGCGGCTCACCGCGAATAAGGCCTGTATCGCAGTATTCCTCAATCCGGGCGAACAAGCCGCTCGCGGTCAAATCCGGCGTTTCGATCCGTTGGCGTTCTTCCTCCCACCGGGCGAGCGCCGCAGCGTCGACGCGCACCCGACTTTGCGCGATCATCGCATCAGCCAGGGCAATCCGCTCTGCCTTCTGGCGTTGCATCAGTTCGGCATAGGCATCTTCTCCCGCCGCTGCGCCTTCGTCAAACGCGTTGCGGGCATTGCGTTCGGCAATGCGGCGCAGTGCCTCGTCCACCAGATCGCCCAGATTGGAGCCGCGCGCGGCGCGATCGCGCAGCAGGATCAATTCGTCGAGGGCGGCATGAATCTGCGCCACCGCCGCATCGACATCATCGGTTTGCGGCGCCACCCGGCGAGCGATGGCCATTACGGTTTCGGGCGGTACCCCTGCCGGGGCTGTTTCGCCTGCAAGCGCAGCTAGAATGGCATCGAGCTTGTTATCGTGGCGCGCATCCGCTGCGGCGCTGCGCGCGGACTCCTCGACCTGCGCAGCGCCGATATCATCAACCTTCGCCGCGATCCGCACCAAATGCTGCGGCACCAGCAGCACGATCTCCTGCGTCAGGCGTTGCAAGAATTCGGGCTGTTCCTTGGCCATCGTCAACGCCGAGTGCATCACCAGCAGCGCGAATTCGCGCGCAGCCGGGGAGCGCGAGGGGTGGGTGGCGTAGAAGATCGGGTTCTTCTCCGCCAGCCGCTCCACCACCAGATGCGCGGCATGAGACGGGAATTCCTCGGAGTCGAAAGTTGTCTTCGCCAGTTCGGCGGGCGGCGGCACGCAATCGGCAAGGTGACGCTCCATCGCCTTGTCCGCGGCGATCACGTCGGCCTCGACAAGGTCGCGGCCCTCGGCCCAGCCCGAAAAATCCTTGAGCAGCCGGGCGCGCGCGTCGGCAAGGAGTTTCTCGCTGTTCACCCCGTCCGCCCGGCACGCCTTGCTCCACAGGCCGAGCAGCCCCGCGCTCGCGATGACGCCGCCGGTGATGAGCCCGCCATCGGCCAGCATCAACCCCGCGCAGCCGAGCGAGACTGCCGTTGCCTTTTCCGCACACAACCACCCAAGCTTCATGGCACGCTCCGAAATCCTTCGCAGCCTAGCAGGCTGTACGTGACTGAACAGCCGCCAGATTGCCGCCCGTCTCTCCCCCTTTTCCTTGACTTCACGAACCCCTGCACCTAGCTGCCGCGCTCTCCTACTTTTCGCGATTCTGACATGAGAGCCAACAATGGCACGCGTTACCGTTGAAGATTGCGTCGACAAGGTTCCCAACCGGTTCGACCTGGTGCTGCTCGCTGCGCAGCGTGCGCGCGAGATTTCGGGTGGGAGCGAGCTGACCATTGATCGCTATCGCGACAAGAACCCGGTTGTGGCGCTGCGCGAGATCGCCGATGAAACCGTCACGCCGCATGGGCTGCATGAATCGCTGATCACCGGCCTCCAGAAAATCCTCCCCGATGATGAAGACGAGGCCGATGAAATCGGTTCGCTCAGCCAATCGGCCGAAGCGCTGCGGATCACGGCGTCCGCACCGGCGCGCACTTCGTCACTGGGCGGCGATTACGACGGTTGAGTTCCGCGACCGACCCAAAATCGGTTTACTTTGCAGTTTCAGAGTCGGTTTCGAAAGTCATTCAGAGCGTGCCAATCGGCGGATCATGAGCATGGCGGCGGCGGCGTAGAGGAAGGCTGCGGCGGATTTGAGGGTGGCTTCGACGTCCTTGGCGAGGCGCCGGTTTCGGTTGATCCAAG
>JBJTTE010000117.1:0-8302 GCA_046080005.1 Erythrobacter sp. | reverse complement strand
CACCACCCGCCGCTTCGAAGCGCGCGAGACCGGAGTTCCTGCGGAAAGCCGCGCGGTCGGCGCAGCGCTTAATGTGGCGGCCAACAAGGTGGCGGCGGAAGTTGCGGACTGGGTGGCGGCTGGCTGATTTATAGCGGTTTGCGATCTGGCTGCGCCAGATCAACCGCTCTAGGTCTTTGTTTTGCCGCATTTTCCGAACCGTCAGGTGGTTCCACCTGACTGAAAAACGCTCTAAAGCAGTTTCCCTGTCGTCCGAAGAACCCAATCGCGCCAGCCAATGGCATGCCTAAAGAGATCGGCGGCCCCGACGCACTGGACCCTTGCGCCGGAGCCGCCGCGGAAGCGAAACCTTCATTGAACCTTGCTGCGTGCGACCCTGCGCCCAAGGGGGGATTGAAAGCGCAGGGCCGACTTGATTGGGGCGCTCAGCCTGTATGATGCATCACCCGGGCCGCACCTCGCGTCCCGGACCAGCATTCAGACCCGCAGCTTCGGTTCGAGTTTCGCCTCCAGTTTCAGACGCACCGCTTCCGCCGCATGGCGTGCGCCGAGTTTGGCCATCATATTGGCACGGTGGATTTCGACAGTGCGCGGGCTGATTTCGAGCTCGCGCGCGATCGCCTTGTTGCTGCTGCCCAGCGACAGCCAGTCGAGCACCTCCCGCTCACGCGAGGACAGTGTCGAGATGCGGTCGCACGCTTCAAGCATGCGGCGGCGCGCAGCACCGAATTGTTCGGCCTCGGTCTCGATCCGGGAGAGGCAGCGGGTGAAGCGTTCGGGATCAAGCGGCAGGGCGAGGTAATCGAGCGCTCCGGCCTTGATCGCCTCGACAATCCGGCCGGGGCGTGGCTGGACATCGACCGCAAGCAGCGGGAGCCAGATGCCGAGCCGTCCCAGCCGGTCAAGGATCATCCCTACCCCGCCTTCCTCGGCGGTGTCGCGGGCGATGAGGATGCCTTCGCGGGGCGGGTGCACCGCCAACTCAGACAGGTCACCATAGACCTCACAGTGATGGCCCAGCGTGAAGCCAACCCTGGCCAGTTCGGCCCGTTGGCGGCTGCAGGAGTCGACGAAGTGGAGAGAGGCTTTGCGTGTCATGCGATGATGACTGCGCCAATTACTTGCGGGTTTCACCCAAGAGCGCCCCCGAACCGGAGGATTTACCCTCTGTAAACCATATCAAATAGCTGAAATTCCGCCGATTAATTGGTCCGGAACGGAGGCAGATACGCCCATTTCCCTAAGCACCATCGCTGAAGGTGTAGGTTGGCAAGGAATCGAAGGCCGATCGCAACGCATCGCCCCAACCCGATGAAATGGTGTCGAAATAGGCATCCTCGGCGCTGACCCGATGCTCATGGGTGGCCGAAAACTGGTCTTTACCGATCACCAGCAGATCGAGCGGGAGGCCGACCGAAAGGTTCGCCTTGAGAGTCGAGTCGAAGCTCACCATCAGCAGCTTCACCGCGTCCTCGAAGCTCATTGTCCGGTCATAACCGCGGATCAGAATCGGGCGGCCATATTTGGTCTCGCCAATCTGGAAGAACGGCGTGTCCCAGCTTGCCTCGATGAAGTTGCCCTCCGGATAGATCATGAACAGGCGCGGCTGCATCCCGTTGATCTGTCCTGCGACGATCATGGTCGCAGTAAAGCGGCCTTTCCCGCCATCGCCGTTGGCGCGCTGCACCTCATCGACGGTGTTCCGCAGCAGGCGTCCAACCTTGGTCGCGACCTGAAACATGGTCGGCCCCTTGAGCAGCGTATTGTCGCGCTCGGAGGGTGCCTTGCTGCGTTCTTCGAGCTGGCTGATCACCGCCTGGGTGGTGGCAAGGTTACCCGCAGTCATCACTGCGATCATCCGTTCGCCCGGCACGCTCCAGTGATACAGCTTGCGGAAAGTGGAGATATTGTCGACGCCCGAATTGGTGCGGGTGTCGCTCATCAAGACCAATCCTTTATCCAGCACCATGCCAACGCAATAGGTCATGCTGTCATCCTCTTATTGTTTATTGCCCCACAACCACTCACCTCGCGGCTTAGCGTGAAGCGGGCAGCAGTGCAAAGGAGGGTTTGGGTGCTACTGGTTGGCCTGGCCTTGACTTTGGTTTTGCCCCTGGCTGGGCCCTGATTGTGCCTCGACCGCGACGCGCACGGTGAGCACTTCGGCGGCTGCACCAATACTGATCCCGGTGACGGGCGCAGCATCGCGGTAATCGCCGCCAGTTGCCACGCGCACATAGCGCGGATCAGGCGAGATGCCGTTGGAGACATCAAAGCCGACCCAGCCCAGCCCCTCGACATGGGCTTCGGCCCAGGCGTGGGTGGCTTCCTGCTCCACTCGGTCATCCATCAGCAGATAGCCGCTAACGTAGCGTGCCGGGATCTTGCTCGCCCGCGCCGCGCCGATGAAGATATGCGCGTGGTCCTGACACACGCCAAAGCCGTGCCCGACCGCTTCTTCGGCAGTGGTGGTCGCGCGGGTGCGACCAGTCTCATAGGTGATCCGCTCGCGGATCAGGCGGGAGAGGGCATGAAGGAAATCGATCAGGGCGCTATCCTCGCGCCCCGGCACCTCTCGCAACAACGCCCGCAGCTTCGCGCCGGGGCGGGTGAGCGGGGTCTGGCGGAGAAAACTCCACAAGGGCAGATGCCCCGAATGGCGACCGATCACCCCGGAATTATCCTCGGTCTCGACCACACCCTCGGAGACCACCGTCACCTCGCGCGCGCCCGGCGTAAGCCCGATCAGGGTGACCTGGTTGAAATGCTGGTCCTCGTAGCGCAGCTCGGCCTGCGCGTTCTCGAAGCTCATCCGCCAATCGATGATCCGCTGACCCTGGGTTTCCTTGGGGGTTAGCCGCAGCCGCTGCAGCGCATGAACCACCGGCTGGGTAAAGGCATAATGGGTCGTGTGCCGGACCTGAAGTTTGAGCTTGCTCATGCGTGGAACCGGTAATCCTCGGTAATCGCCTGCGCGATAGCACCGTTGCGGGCGAGAAAATCGATCAGGAACTCGTGCAGCCCCTGATCGAAGATCTGATCGACATCGCGCGGGCTGATATGGTGATCAGCATCGCGCATCAGCTGGGTCGCGCGGCCTTCGACCGCATGGGTTCGGGCCAGCGCTGCAAGGCAATCGCGCAAGGCATTGCGGCAGAAGGCAAGGCTCCTCGGGAAGCGATCATCCAACACCAGAAATTCGACAATCCCGCGCGCCTCGATCTGCCCGGCGTTGAGCCACGAATAGACCCGCGCGCCCGCGACCGAGCGCAGCACCTGTTCCCACTGCCCGGTATCAAGGCTCGATCCGACATAGGAGAGCGAGGGCAGCAGCAGGAAGTACTTCATGTCGAGGATGCGCGCGGTCGAATCAGCGCGTTCAATAAAGGTGCCCGCGCGGCTGAAGTGATAGCCATCATCGCGCAGGATCGAGCCTTCAAATGCCCCGTGCACCTGTGTGCCAGCGCGGCGGATCGCGGCCAGCACCTCGCCCACCATCGTCTGCCCGACCGGGCGTGCGAGCAGACGATCGATCCGCATCCAGTTCTCGTTGACGGCTTCCCACACGTCGGAAGAGATATTGATGCGCGCCTCGCGGGCATTGGAGCGCACCTTGCCGAACATGTTGCGGACATTGCCCGGATTGGTGCTGCCGCGCAGGACGAAATTCCAGACCGCGACGCCATCATAGCCGTCATGCGCCGCTTCGAAAGGCTGTTGCAGCCCGAGCGTCGCGATGACTGAGCGCCATTCGGCCTCTGCGGTCACCACATCGCGGGTCAGCGCCATGCGCAGCGCGGCTTCCAGCAGGCGTGCGGTGTTCTCGGCCCGCTCAAGGTAGCGGAACATCCAGAACAGCCCGTTGGCGGTACGGCCTAGCATGGTGTTGGGCTCCCCATCCTAGTCCTTCAGCACCCAGGTATCCTTGGTGCCGCCGCCTTGCGAGGAATTGACCACCAGCGAGCCCTTCTTCAGCGCCACCCGCGTCAGGCCGCCGGGGGTAATGTCGATCCCGTCGGGCGAAACCAGCACAAAGGGCCGCAGGTCGACATGGCGCGGGGCGACACCCTGCGCGGTGTAAATCGGACAGGTCGACAAGGCGAGCGTCGGCTGCGCAATGTAGTTATGCGGCTTGGCGACCAGCTTTTCGCGGAAGGCCGCGATCTCGCGCTTCGAGGAGGTCGGCCCGATCAGCATGCCATAACCGCCCGATCCGTGGACTTCCTTGACCACCAGTTCGGCGAGGTTGTCGAGCACATAGGCCAGCGCATCCTTGTCCGCGCAGCGCCACGTCTGGACATTGGGGAGCAGCGGCCGCTCGCCGGTGTAGAACTCGACGATCTCGGGCATGAAGGAATAGATCGCCTTGTCGTCCGCAACGCCCGTCCCAGGGGCATTGGCAATGGTGATCCCGCCCGAACGGTAGACATCCATAATCCCCGGCACACCCAGCGCGCTATCGGGGTTGAAGGTCAGCGGATCGAGGAAATCGTCATCGACCCGGCGATAGAGCACGTCGATCGGCTTGAACCCGCGGGTGGTGCGCATCTGCACCCGGCCATCGACCACGCGCAGATCGCTGCCTTCGACCAGCTCCGCTCCCATCTGGTCAGCGAGAAAGGCGTGTTCGAAATAGGCCGAATTGTAGATCCCCGGTGTGAGCACCGCCACCGTCGGCTTGCCCCCACCAAAGGCCGGCGGGACACAGGCCGCGAGGCTCCGTGCCAAACGGCGTGGATAGGTGGAGACGCTCTCCACCCCGATCCGGCTGAACAGATCGGGGAACATCCCCATCATCGTCTCGCGGTTTTCGAGCATGTACGAGACGCCCGAAGGCGTGCGCGCATTATCCTCCAGCACGAAGAACTCGTCCGGGCCGGTGCGCACCAGATCAATCCCGACGATATGGGTGTAGATACCGCCTGGCGGGGTGAAGCCCACCATGTTGGCGAGCCACGCCTCGTTCCTGTGGAGCAAGCGTTCAGGCAGCCGCCCCGCACGCACGATCTCCTGCCGATGATAAAGATCATACAAGAAGGAATTGAGCGCACGCACCCGTTGTTCAATCCCGCGCGACAGCTTGCGCCACTCGGCTGCGGTAATGATCCGGGGCACCATGTCGAAGGGGATCAGGCGTTCTTCTGCCGCATCCTCGCCGTAGACGTTGAAAGTGATACCAGTGCGCCGGAAGGTATCATCTGCCTCGCGGTTTTTGCGGCTCAGGAACTCGGGCGGCTGTTCGCCATACCATTGGCAGTACTCGGCGTAGGCGGGCCGGGTGCCGCCCTCGCCATCGAACATTTCGTCGAAATTGCTGTCCTTCGCGCTCATTGACCCCCGCACGAACCATTAGCTGCAGCGCAACAATGTAACCGGGGTTTCGCAAAAGGAAAGCGGGCAAGTCACATACCGCAACAAGATTGCGCAGCGCGCGCTCAGACTCGGGGACGGTCCAGCTCGGCAAGCAAGGTCGTCACAACCTGCGGATGATAGGTAAAGTCCATATGGGTGCAACGCACGGCAATCGCCCGGTCGCGCTCTGCCGTCCTGCCAGCCGCACAGCGCGGTGCAATCACGCCATCATTGGGGCTCCACAGCGCGACAGTCTCGACCGGAGGCTTGGCCGCCAGGTCCGCCGCGACCGGCGGCGCATCGACCGAATGGCCGGTGATAAACTGATAGGCGCGCCAGACATTATTGGCCCTGGGACTGCCCGAGAAAGGCGAACCCATCGAGATCACCTTGGCCACGGCGTGCGGCTGACGCTTGGCCATCTCGCGTGCAAACAGCCCACCCAGACTCCAGCCGATCAGAACCACCTTGCGGCCATGCCGCGCATGGAGCTCGAGCAGCCGGGCTTCAAGCTGGTCAAAGCGGTCCTCGTCCGCGCCCCAATTGCGACCTTGTCCCCAACGCTTGGTGATGTGCCCAGCCTCTTCCAGCTGGCGCGCGAGATAGCGCATCCGGGCCGGGCGGGTGCCAAAGCCGGGCAGGATCATCACGACCTGACGGTTCACCGCAGGTTCGATTGCAAGCTTGCGGCGCGGGCGGCGCAGGGGTTCAAGCAGCACATCCGCTTCGCCCAGCAGCCGCACCAGACGCGGCTTGCCAAGCTCGTGGCCCTCGGGGCAAGCCTCGCGCGCCAGCGCCACCCGGCGCGCCAGTTCGCTGGCGGCATAGGCCTGCTGGGCCTGAGCGCCAGCCGCGCTCGCCGCGCTCGCCGCCGCGATCAAGGGCGCGCGCAGACGGGGCAGGTCAAGGACGAAACGGGGCATTGCCATGGCCCGCTATTAGCCATGGTCGGCATGAATATTCAATTAAGTGTAACGCATGTAAGAAAAACGTCACATTTCACTTGGTCGGACAATCTCCGGTCCGCTGGTGCTTGGTGGTAAAGGTCATCGTGCCCTCGCCGACGCCCTCGAAGTCCATCGCTGTGGTGGCGGTGAAATCCGCAGTCGTCGGGGTGACCGCGCCAGTCATTTGCATCCGCGCTTGGCCCGCGCTGGTCTTGCAGACCATCACCGCATCCATCTTGCCGCCATCCAGCTTGAAGCGCTCGAACAGGCATTCTCCGTTCTGGCCGCGCTTCATCATCTCTTCAAAGCCCTTGTCGACCTCCTGCTGGGTCAGGCAATAATCGACCGTGCGGGTGAGACCTGCACCATGGCCTTTCATTTCCGGCGGCATGCCGGGAAATTCGATCCCGGTCATGGTGATCGTCGCCTGGTATTGGCCGGGCTCGGGCCTGAGCCCCGCACTCTCGGCCTTTCTCGCCGCTTCCTTGATGGTCACATTGCGATCGCCATCAGCTTTTCCGCCGGAACATCCCGCAATCAGCAGCGCGCTTGAGGCCGCAGCCAGGATGATGAGGGGCTTCATCTCGTCGTCTCCCGATGTTGCTGTAACAGCATAACGGCTGTGAGGCAAAGCTGTGCCCCGAAAAGCGCATCCCGCCCCGTCCCGCCTTGCGCGTCCTCGCTTTGTTCCCCATACACATGGCATGACCCAACTCGTAATCCGCCGCGGACTGGACGAGCCCGAAACGGGCGCAGATTTCGTCCCGCACCGCCCCGCGCGCCCCGACAAGGCGATGGGCGGCATCGCTTTCAAGCTGGTCTCGGACTATGCCCCTGCAGGCGATCAGCCGACCGCGATTGCCGAGCTGACCGAGAGCGCGCTGGCTGACGAGAAAACGCAGGTGCTGCTCGGAGTCACTGGCTCGGGCAAGACCTTCACCATGGCCAAGGTGATCGAGACGTTGCAGCGCCCCGCGCTGGTGCTCGCCCCCAATAAGATCCTCGCCGCGCAATTATATGGCGAATTCAAGAGCTTCTTTCCCGAAAACGCGGTCGAGTATTTCGTCTCCTATTACGACTACTACCAACCCGAAGCCTATGTGCCCCGCTCCGATACCTATATCGAGAAGGAATCGAGCGTGAACGAGGCGATCGACCGGATGCGCCACTCGGCCACCCGCGCGCTGCTCGAGCGCGATGATGTGATCATCGTGGCCTCGGTGTCTTGCCTCTACGGGATCGGCTCGGTCGAGACCTACTCGGCGATGATTTTCGACATCAAGCTGGGCGAGAGCGTCGACCAGCGCGAGCTGATCCGCAAGCTCGTAGCCTTGCAATACAAGCGCAACGACGCTGCCTTTGCGCGCGGGTGCTTTCGCGTGCGCGGCGACAGTCTCGAGATCTTCCCCTCGCACTACGAGGACATGGCCTGGCGGGTCAGCTTCTTTGGTGACGAGATCGAGGCGATCAGCGAATTCGATCCGCTCACCGGCACTAAGGGCGCAGGCCTGGAGAAGGTGCGGGTCTACGCCAATTCGCACTACGTCACGCCCGGCCCGACGATGAAACAGGCCGCCGCCGCGATCAAGTTCGAGCTGGAGGAACGGCTCAAGGAGTTGGAGGCAGAGGGCAAGCTGCTCGAACGGCAGCGGCTGGAACAGCGCACGCATTTCGATCTGGAGATGATCGCCGCGACCGGCAGCTGCGCGGGGATCGAGAATTACTCGCGGTTTCTGACCGGGCGGCTCCCCGGCGAACCCCCGCCGACCTTGTTCGAATACCTCCCCGAAAATGCACTGCTGTTCGTCGATGAAAGCCACCAGACCGTGCCGCAGATCGGCGCAATGGCGCGCGGTGACCACCGCCGCAAGCTGACGCTCGCCGAATACGGCTTCCGCCTGCCGAGCTGCATCGACAACCGCCCGCTGCGCTTCAACGAGTGGGACGCGATGCGCCCGCAGACCTTCGCGGTCAGCGCCACCCCCGGCGGGTGGGAGATGGAG
>JBJTTE010000116.1:0-12283 GCA_046080005.1 Erythrobacter sp. | reverse complement strand
CGCGAGGACAATGACCTGACCGAGGTGCAAATGGATCTCTGCCAGCGCATCATGGCGGGCGAGAGCGTGGCGCGAATTTGCCGGGACGAACACATGCCCGCGCAGTCGACGGTCTACCAGTGGCTGGTGTCGAACGATCAATTTCGAGCGGCCTATCAGCTGGCGAAGCAGCTCATGGCCGAAACCCTAGCGGACGAGGTCCTCGATATCAGCGACGATAGCGCGGGGGACTACGTCGAGGGGGAGAACGGCAAATCCTTCAACCCTGAGCACGTCCAGCGGGCCAAGCTGCGGGTCGATAGCCGCAAGTGGCTGGCGTCCAAGCTGGCACCGAAGCGCTACGGCGACGCGACCACGCTGAATCACGAGTCCGGCATGACGCTGAACGTCGTGACGGGGGTGCCGCAGCGTTCGGAAAATCTATCTGCCGAGCAAGTCGCCGTTCGCATCGCATCGATCATGGCGGCGGCTGAGAAAAGGAGAAAGTGAGATGCACATTCTGGAAATTTTGAAGCGCACCTCGCCAGAAGAGCGGCGCGAGATCGGCGAGATATTCTTGTCGTTCGCTGACGGCCCCTTGTCGCCGAGGCAGACCGCCGAGATCGACCTCGTGCTGGCGAAGTTCCGCGACCCAAAGGAAAACGATATCGTCGAGCAGTTCAAGCAGTCTCAGGAGAGGATGCATCGATACCACGAGGGCTTTGCTCGAACCGGAACGGACCACAGGACGCTGCTGGCGGCCGAGCTCGAGCGGCGCGGCGACGGGCGAACGGTGCAGCAGTTCCTCGACGCTGAATGCAACGGCTTGGAGCAAAGCAACGTAGGGTCGCTTTGGGTTGACGAGCCGTCGTGACCATTGCGAGATTTCGGCGATCTTTCAGAGTCACGTGTTGCGCGGGTTGCCATCATCGGCCGAACTCCGCATCACTTGCCGAGTTAAACAAGTGAAGGCAGGAGGGTATTTTGGTCGGAAATGCTGTAAAGCTTGCGTTCTATGCGACAGCGCTGATTTTGGCTTCACCGGCCTGTGCAGAAACCGTCGATGAGGTCTTTGACCGGCAGCAGGTCGTTGACGGTGCATCTCTTTTGGCAATATGCGGAGAGGGGGAGCACAGCGACCTAGATAAATGCATGGCTTTCACCCGAGCCGTGGTGACTGGCTTCAACTATGGCGTTCAGTTTTCCAAGGGGAAAAACACGTTATTCTGCGCAGACAGGCTTATTCAGGCCTCGCTGCGGGGAGCGGTGACAGAGTTTCTCACGGAGAATCCGGGTGTTCGCTCATTCGACGCAGAGAGGGTTGTGCTAATGGCGTTAGAAGCGAAGTTTCCGTGCCCTAAGCCGTGATGCGTCCGGCGGAGCTCGCCAAAAGTATCTCGCCATCGGCCCACGTAGTTCGCCCTATGATTCGCCCCTCATCCGGTCAATCAATTCTGACCTGCCAGCCCAGCGCAAAAATGCCTAGTTCTTTCAAAGGGCTGAACGCGCCTCAATCAAATCTGATTGGCAGATTTCGGCCTATCCGAACCTGATTGGGAAGTTGCCATCTTTAGAGATGCTGGTTATCTCGCTGTTTCGCAGAGCATATTTGGGCGAATAGATGCTGCGACCTGTCGCGTAGGGTGTGCGCGAAGTTGTTCCCTGATTGGACTGATATGATCGACCACTTCCCCGCCTGATTTCCGATGGCAAAGGCCTTGGTTTCACTTGGATTTTGTAGCCCATCCGGCGCTTGAAGGATAGGCTTGATCTGAGCCCCTATGCACGCTGAACTCGCCAGTTTGTAGCACTTGGCCATCGAATGGGGCGGATTACGTTCTAAGGTCGGCAGCACCTCTCGATGTGCTGGTTCTGCGCTTTCCGCAAACTAGCGGGAGCCGTCACGGCTCAGATCAGGCCGGTAATGGCGGCTTTGCCTCGCTTCTGAAAAATTCCTGCCGTTCAGCAATCGACCCCGGTGCAAACATTGGGCACTGCACGCTGACCTTTGACGACTGCGTCAGAAACTCATGAACAGGTTGACATTGGCGGTGTGGTCGGAGCGATCCCGCCCATCCCGAACGACGTGCTGATTGAGATAACCAGGGACTATCTCGCTGTTCTTGGTGATCGGGATCGATACCCCGATGAAGTTGCGCCATAGGGCAAGCCCGCCCCGTTGGACTGGCCCCTCGCTCAGGTCAAAAAAAGGCTCGGTATAGGCAACGATCTTGTTGTTCTCATTGACCGGCACCCGCAGTTGCACGAATTGGCGCAGGCGCCAGTCAGTACCGCTACGTTCCTCGAAGGTGCGCTGTTCGAGCCGGGTGCGGCTGTCGAGTGTTAGCCCCGCTTCGGTTGAAACGAGGCGGACATTGAACTCCTGATAAAAGCGATGCTCGTTGAACTCGGCTGGGCCAACCGGGTCGGTCATCACGAAGGCGTAGCCCGCCCCGACATTGACGTCTTTCGTGATACGGTATCCGACCAGTGAGCGGAGCAGGAGCTGCCCCAATCGTTCGGCATCGTTTGTTATGCGTTCCTGCGCTTCAAGCCTGACATAAACCTTGTCGCTCGCTTTGATTGTCGCAAACTGGCCGAACCAGATATTGACATCATCCTCGCTCGCCATAGCGGGCGTGGCAACAAGGGCGGAGATCACGAGGGTGAAAAGCAGCCTGTAGCGTGTCATGATGGTCAGGCCGCCAGCCTTCTTCGCGGTGCAGCCTCGAACAGACCGCCGGTTTGGCCCGCATACTCGAAGCGTGACACGAGCTCGGAAAGCGTGGCCGCCGCCGTCGAAAGATTCCGGGCGGCTGCGGTCGATTCTTCAACGAGCGCGGCATTCTGCTGGGTGATCCGGTCGAGATCACCAACGACGGCGTTGACCTGCTCAATTGCATTCGACTGTTGGCTGGTCGCAGCCGCGATCCTCGTGATGAGTTCGGAAACCTCCGAGGACTGCGCGAGAATTTTCGTCAAACCCGCTTGGGCCTGGCCGATCACGTCCACACCAGTGCGCACTTCCGTTTCGCTGAGCGAGATGACCGAGGACACCTCGCGGGCGGCTTCGGCTGACCTTTGTGCCAAGGCCCGCACTTCACTGGCAACCACCGCGAACCCCTTGCCAGCCTCGCCCGCGCGCGCTGCTTCCACGCCAGCATTGAGCGCAAGCAGGTTGGTCTGGAATGCAATGCCATCGATGAGTTGGATGATCTCGTTCATCTTGCTGCTCGATCGTGCGATTTCCTCCATCGCGGTCACGGCACGGGCCATCATCTCACTGCTGGCCTGCGCATCCCCGTTTGCCTCAACCGCTGCGGCGTTCGCCGACGAAGCGGATTGAGCCACTTCGCTGAGCGAGTTGACAAGTTGACGCACGGCGGCGGCGGACTCCTCGAGCGAGGCAGCCTGGCTCTCGGTCCGTTGGGACAAATCATCGGCCGCGCTGGAAATCTCGCTTGCACCAATATGGACTGTCGAAGCGCCTTGAGCGACTTCGCCGATCAAGCCGGAAAGGGTCGTCAGGGTCTGGTTGAACTGGGTGCGGATCGCTTCATAGCCCTCGGGGAACCGGTCGTTGATCTGATAATTCAAGCGACCTGTGCTCAGGGCGTCAAGGCCGCCCGCGAGCCCATCGATCATCTGCTGCTGCGCGGCGCTGCGCACCGCCTCTTCATCCCGGGTACGCCGGGCGATGCCTTCCTTGATCGCGCCAAGGGCGCGCGCAATTTCGCCAATCTCGTCAGGCCTTTCAGTGTACGGCACTGAGCGCTTGAGATCGCCCCCAGCCATCTCGGTAATGGCGCTGGTCAATACTGCGACGGGACGGCCCACCCGTAGCGCCGACAGCAATGCCACGACTGTACCGAGCAGCCCTGCGACGATCACGATAACGATAGCAAGCAAACGCGTGTTGTCTGCGCTTTCGATCGCGCCCGTCGTGCTGCTTTTGCCCTCGGCAATCGTGAAATCCCGAAACGCCTTGATCGCGTTCTGCAATGCCTCACCGCGCGGGTTAAGCCGGGACTCCATCCTTTCGGTCGCTGCGGCTTTGTCCATCGCGGAAGAAAGGTGGCGCACGCCCTCGGCCTCGGCTTTCCAGCTCTCCCAGGCGCTTTTGCCGTCTGCCAAAAGAGCGCGTTGGCGGTCAGTGCCAGCCAATTCCCTAAAGTCGTCCAACAAGCTGTCCATGGTGGCAATCCGCTCCGCAAGCGCCTGATCTGCGCCAGGGATATTCGCCTCGCGAACCGTCAAGATATGTTTGGCCATCGAAAGCCGCACGTCCATTCCGGCGCGCGAAATCAAGGCGATCTGCGTCAACTGAGGAACTGTGCGTTGATCGATTTCGACGATCCGTTCTTGGATGGCGCCAAGGCCGATCAGCGCCATCACGCCGCCGGCAATAGCTGCCAAGGCAAGCAGGATGCTGCCGCCTATGGTGATAGTCTTGATTTTGAGGATGCTCTGGAAACCCACGTTGATCTGCCTTTGCTATCTTATAGCGACCGAAAGCTTTGGCATCCCAATATCTCGGCGGATTGGAAGGTTTGATCGACGTAGCCTAAGTGAAAACTCCTAAGCCGCACCACTCAGAAGGAACCGACCCCACCGATAAAGGCCGCTGACGGGGCAACCGTGTCAGTCTGCGATAAAGGCAGCAATTCCGAATTCCACCCAGTTCCAGTCATCAGCGGGTTCGGGGCTCGATCCCGAAAGCTGAATAGCGGCTTTTGACGGAAGCAGACGTTCATTGTCCTGATCGGGAATGACCAGCTTTGGGTCGGAAGCCGCCGGAAGGTCTTGGGTCTGGAGCCGTCTCTGCTTGGCTCGACCTGTTTGCGTGCCAACCGTGCGACACGCAACATCCAAGCCCAAGCGTAACGTCTATTGGGGAGCGAATTAGGGAACTAAGCCCCGATCGGGGTAAATCTCTAATTTTTTCATAGGCCGGTGGCGGAGCAGGAGGGATTCGAACCCTCGATACGCTTTTGACGTATACACACTTTCCAGGCGTGCGCCTTCGACCACTCGGCCACTGCTCCGCAGGTGCCTCTCGCTGCGCTACCGCCTCGCTGCTTGAGCGCAGGGATGCGATGCTGGTGGGAGGCAGGACCGCGCCGATAGCGGCGAACGGCGGGCTTCGCAAGGCGCTGACGTTTGGCGCGCTACCGGAATCGTGGTAAGAGAGTCGCTCAAGGCAGCGCTGCGCGGATCCGGCATTCCCTGCGAACGCGGCCTCGAAAGCCCCTTTCGGCCCCCTCGGGCGTGCGGAAAGGGGTTTTTGCTTGGGGGGTGAATGTGCCACAACCTGCCTCCATGAGAACCATCCTGCTTGCCGCTTCGGCCGCCCTCGCCATTGCCCTGCCGCTTGCTGCCGAGGACGCCGCGCCCTCAGGTAGCGGACGCGAAGCACAGCCGAAGGCTGAACCGGTAGGGCAGACAAAGACTCCCGCCCCCGCCCCTTCCGAAATCGTCGCCGCCGCGCCCAAGAGCGACTGGAAGGCGATTGAAGCAGAGGATCTGCTGGTGATGACCCTTGCACCAGATGCGGACGGCAAGCCGCGCACCGTGGTGATCCAGCTGATGCCTGCGCCCTTCTCGCAGGGCTGGGTGCACAACATCCGGCTGTTCGCGCGGGCCCAATGGTATGACGGCATCTCGGTCAACCGGGTGCAGGACAATTACGTCACCCAGTGGGGCGATCCCAATTACGACAACCCGGAAGCGACGGGGGAGGTTAAGCCCTTGCCGGAAGGGCTGAAGGTGATGGGGGAGGCGGAGTACAAGACGAAAATCGTCGCCGATGATCTACTTGTCCGCACCCGCTGGCTTGATGCTTATGCCAATTGGGCGGCCTTTATCAGAGGGTGGCCGGTTGGTACAGAGATGAAGACGGTCCATTCGATCGATTACATTGCATGGCCCACCCACTGCTACGGCATGGTCGGCGTGGGTCGGAACTACTCTCCCGACACCGGCTCGGGCGCGGAGCTATACACGGTGATCGGCCATGCGCCGCGCCAGCTTGACCGCAATATCGCGCTGGTGGGCCATGTGATCGAGGGGATGCAGCACCTCTCCAGCCTGCCGCGCGGGACTGGTGAGGTGGGGTTCTACACCAAGGAAGAGGCCGCCAAGCGCACCCCGATCCTCACGGTCCGGGTGGCCAGTGACTTGCCCGCCAGTGAGCGGCACGCGTTCGAATATCTCTCAACCGAGAGCACAACCTTCGCGACCTATGCCGACGCGGTCGCCAACCGCCGCGATCCGTTCTACATCGTGCCCGCAGGCGGAGCGGATATCTGCAACATCCGCGTGCCAGTGCGGCGGGTGGCAGAATAGGGCGCGGCCGAGCCCTTTTCCCCCTCCTCCTTGAGGGGGAGGCCGGGTGGGGGTGTACGGCGGTTGTCGCTGGCGTGGAGCGCCCACCCCCAACCCCTCCCTTGAGGGAGGGGAGCGACAGCGCCTACACCCGCTGCATCAGCTCGATGCGATTGCCGAAGGGATCTTCGGTGAAGAACCGCATATAGCCTTCGATCTGCTTCTCATCTCGGATAACGCAGCCTGCCGTAGTGAGCCGTTCGTGCAGCGCGGCGAGATCGTCCACCAGCAAGGCAGGGTGCGCCTTGGTGGCGGGACGAAAATCAGGGTCAACGCCGATATGGAGGTTCACCGCACCGCTGGTAAACCAGCACCCGCTGGCTGACAAAACGGCTGGCTTGGGCATCTCAGCCTTGCCCAGCAACCCGCCATAAAAGCGCCGCGCCTGCTCCTCGCCGCCCGCCGGGATCGCGAGCTGCACGTGATCGAGCGCGATAACCGCCACTACTGCCGCTCGGCCTGCGCCACGGCATCGCTCGCGCGCAGGGCCGAGATGATGCGATTGAGATGCGCGACGTCCACCACCTCGACCTCGACATCATAGGAAACGAAGGGATGGTCGATCTGCGCCTGGATCAGCGTCTGCACATTGGCCTTGTTCTGCGCAAAGATGCCCGCCATCTCCGCCAGTGTGCCGAGCCGGTCATAGATCGTCACTGAGAGCTTGCCGACCGCACCGACCGAGCGATCACCCCAGGCGAGGTCGATCCAGTCGCTGTCCACGCCGTTTGCCAGTTCGAGACAGTCGATCGCGTGGACCAGCACCGTCTCGCCCTTGCGGCGGATGCCGACGATCCGGTCGCCGGGGACCGGGTGACAGCAGGTTGCAAGGTCGAAGGCGACCCCGGGGGTAAGGCCGGTGATTTCGATTGCGCGCTCGCGCCGCTCCCAGTGTTCATCGGCCTCGATCCCCGCCGTGCAGCCGGGGACCAACGCCTCCATCAACTCGCGGTCGGCGATCTTGGCTGCGCCGATCGCGTACATCAGATCATCGGGCTCATCCATGCCGAGCCGCTCCACCGCTGCGCGGATCGCCTTTTTGCCGATGCGGGCAGGCACGCGGGCGGCGATCTCGTCGAACAGTTTCGAGCCAATCATGGCAACCTCGGCGCGCTCCTTCATCCGCACCGCCCGGCGCACCGCTGCGCGCGCCTTGCCGGTGACGACAAAGGCCAGCCAGGGGAGCTGCGGGCTGGCATGCGGGTTCTTGATGATCTCGACCACGTCGCCGTTGTTGAGCGGGGTGCGCAGCGGCATGTGCCGCCCGTTGATCTTCACGCCTGCGGTTTGCAGCCCGAGATTGGTGTGCACCGCAAAGGCAAAGTCGACCGCGGTTGCGCCCTTGGGCAACTGAAACAGCGCACCCTTGGGGGTGAAGGCAAAGATACGATCCTGATAGATCGCCATGCGGGTGTGTTCGAGCAGTTCCTCGGCATCGTGGCTTGCATCGACGATCTCGATCAGATCGCGCAACCAGCCCACCGCGCCATCAGGCCGGTCGCCCTGCTTATAGGCCCAGTGCGCGGCGAGCCCGAATTCGTTGGTGCGATGCATCTCGCGCGTGCGGATCTGCACTTCGACGCGCATCGACTTTTCGTACATCAACGACGTGTGGAGCGAGCGATAGCCGTTCGACTTGGGGGTCGAGACGTAATCCTTGAACTTGCCCGGCAGGAACTGCCACGTCATGTGGAGGATGCCGAGAGCGCGGTAACAATCCTCCTCACTGTTCGCCAGCACGCGGAAGGCCATGATGTCAGTCACCTGTTCGAAGCTGACGTGGCGTTCGGCCATCTTGTGCCAGATCGAATAGGGGTGCTTCTCGCGGCCATAGACCTCAACCTTGAGCCCCGTTTCGGCGAGGCGCTGCTTGATCGTCAGGGCAATCGCATCGACCTGTCCGCCATCTTGCGAGCGCAGGGCACCAAGCTTGCGGGTGATGGTCTCATAGGCCTCGGGCTCCAGCTCGCAGAAAGCCAGCGCCTGCATCTCGTGCATATATTCATACATGCCCACCCGCGCGGCGAGCGGCGCGTAGATATCCATCGTCTCGCGGGCGATGCGCTGGCGCTTCTCGGGCTTCTTGATGAAATGCAGCGTGCGCATGTTGTGCAAGCGGTCCGCGAGCTTGACCAGCAGCACCCGGATATCCTCGGACATGGCGAGCAGGAACTTGCGCAGGTTCTCTGCCGCGCGCTCGTTCTCGGGCATGGCCTCGATCTTGGAGAGCTTGGTCACCCCGTCCACCAGCCGCGCGACTTCCACGCCGAAGTGGGCTTCGATATCGTCGATCGTGGCGACTGTGTCCTCGACCGTATCGTGGAGCAGCGCCGTGATGATGGTCGCCTGATCGAGCCTGAGGTCGGTCATCAGCCCCGCGACTTCGACCGGGTGGCTGAAATAGGGATCGCCCGAGGCGCGCTTCTGCGTCCCGTGCTTCTGCACCGTGTAGACATAGGCACGGTTGAGCATCGCCTCATCGGCGTCGGGGTCGTAATCGAGGACCTTCTCAACGAGTTCGTACTGGCGCAGCATATGTGGCAGAATATGGGCACAAGGGCGAAGCGGGGCAAGCGCGGAGTTGCTGCACGTGCAAGAGCATGTTATAACGGCTGTATGAACAAGCCCTCTACGCCCGCCCGCAGCATCAAGATCACCAGAATCGGCAACTCCGCCGGGATCATCCTGCCGAAGGACGTGCTGGCGCACCTCCAGTCCGAGGTCGGCGGAGAGTTGACACTTACCACCACGCCGCGCGGCATTGAACTCAGCGTTCCGGAGGATGACTTCGAAGAGCAGATGCGCGTCGCCCGTGAAATCATGCGCAAGCGCAAGCGGGCTCTTGCCGAACTCGCCAAATAGTGGCGCCTGGTCATGCCGAACTGGATCTGGGTCGCTACGTCCGTAGCGCAAGCCGCGCACCGCGAGCAGCTCGCTGAACATGGCGGGCTGGACGGTGTGCGCGATCTTGCCCTGCTCGAGAGCGCAATGGCGCGGCCTCAGCAACTTTATGCCGACGGGGAACCTGATGCGGCTGCCCTGGCGGCAGCCTATGCCTATGGCATTGCGCGCAATCACCCCTTTGCCGATGGCAACAAGCGCACAGCCGCAGTAATCAGTGAGACTTTTCTTGTGCTCAACGGCTACGACATGCCGACCACCAGTGACGCCGACGTCGCAGCCGCATTCATTGCCCTCGCCGCCGGAGAGCTATCCGAAGACGAACTGGCCGACTGGTTCCGGCAGCGGGTCGTGGAAGTGGGATGACCCCCACCTAGCTGGCACGCCTTCCGAAGCGCCCGTCCCGTTGGCAATAGGCCAGCCAGTCACGAACGCGCCCGGCTCCCCTTGCGATCCTGACTTATCTCAGCTCCACCTCGCGCGTTACGACCAGGTGGCTCTCGGCGGCAGGCTCATCAGGATCGCGTCAATATTCCCGCCAGTCTTGAGCCCGAAGATCGTGCCCCGGTCATAGACCAGATTGAACTCGGCATAGCGGCCCCGGTATTCGAACATCTGCGCTTCGTCGGCAGCATCGAAGGGCGTGTTCATCCGCTTGCGCGCGATCGCCGGGAAGACCGCGAGGAACTGCTTGCCGATATCCTGGATGAAAGCAAAATTATGCTCCCACGCGGCATCATCGGCACATTCCAGATGGTCGCAGAACAGCCCGCCGACCCCGCGATGGACCTTGCGGTGGGGGATATAGAAATACTCCTCCGCCCACTTGGAATAGCGCTCATAATAGCTTGGGTCATGCGGGTCACATGCGGCCTGCATCGCGGCGTGGAACTGGGCGGTGTCCTCTTCATAGGGGAGCGGCGGGTTCAGGTCCGCGCCACCGCCAAACCACGCCTTGGTGGTGGTCAGGAACCGGGTGTTCATGTGGACCGCAGGCACGTGGGGGTTGGCCATATGCGCCACAAGGCTGATACCGGTGGCGACAAAGCCGGGCGCTTCCGCGCTCGCCCCGTTGATGCTGCCGGCAAATTCCTTGGCGAAGCTGCCGCGCACGGTCGAGACATTGACCCCGACCTTCTCGAACACCTTGCCTTTCATCAGACCTTGGGTGCCGCCGCCGGGATCGGGATTGCCTTCTTCCTCGCGGTCCCACGGGGTGTATTGAAAAGCGGCGTCGGACCTGGCCTCGCGCTCGATCGCTTCAAAGGCAGCGCAGATTTGATCGCGCAGGCTCTCAAACCACGCGCGCGCGCGTACCGTGTGTGGTGTCCAGGCCGGCATACATCCCCATCCGTCGTCTTGCCTTACCATAGGCCATGAAGCGGAGCGCACAAGTCCTACCTTGGCAGTGCCTTGTTGCCACGGGAGATCAGGCGAAGGTGTTGCCAAGCCCGATATTTGGCGGCAGGGAGAGGCAATGGTTCGCGCTATGTTCGCCCCCTTCCCCTTTGCCGGACACGAGCTCGCCCTTGGGCAAGGGCGCGCGCTCTACTGGCCGGGCGAGCGCGCGCTGCTGGTCGCCGACCTGCATCTGGAGAAGGCCAGCTGGTTTGCGCAAACCGGCCAGATGCTCCCACCCTACGACAGCCGCGACACGCTTGAGCGGCTGGCGGAGGCGGTGCGTCAGACCGGCGCGCGGCGGGTGATAACGCTGGGGGACAATTTCCACGATGATGCGGGCGCTCTGCGATTGGACGCGCATTGCGCCGGAATGCTCGAAGCGCTGACCCGCGCGCTCGATTGGGTGTGGATCACCGGCAACCATGACGAGGCGCTGCCCAAGGGCTTTGGCGGCACGATTGTGCCCGAACTCGAACTCGGCGGCATAACCCTGCGCCACGAGGCCCGCGCCGGAGAGACCGCGCCCGAGCTGTCCGGCCACTACCACCCCAAGCTGCGGGTCAATGTGAGGAACCGCCACATCGCCCGGCCCTGCGCGGTCATGGGCCGGAGCGAAAGCGGGGCCGAGCGCATGATCCTCCCCGCCTTCGGCACGCTCACCGGCGGAATGGACGCAGGCGCGCCCGAGATCCTCGGCGCGCTGCAACCGGCACGCGCAATCGAGGCGCTGATGGCTGCCAAGGGCAGAATAGCGCGGTTTCCGTTGTGGCAGGCGGCCTAGGCTTCCGCCTCCGTCAAGACGGAACCGACAGCGATCACGCCTTCGCGCGTCAGGCTGACAAGGGTAACCCGTTTGTCCACCTTCGAAGGTGAACGTTCAACCAAACTGGCTTCGACGAGACGGTCGATAACCCGCAAGGCGGTAGTATCGGCTACCTCCGAAGCAATAATAAGGCTCTTGGTCGAAACCCGTGCGCCGCCAGCGAACTGGATGAAGAGTTCAAGCAGCATGTTCCACGCTGGCTCTCCGAACCATTCGCCAGACAAATGGCGCGTCCGCTTTCGCGCTGTCGCACGTATCCGCATTGCAACTTGCGCCAGTTGAAACGAGCGGCGCTCGATCTTGCCTGCTTTGCTCAGCCAAAAGTAGGTGGAGCGCACCTCATGCGGATCCCAGCTGTCGTCCACGGCATCGGCGAGCTTGAGCAGAGCGGTGCCCAGACACCGCAACTCTGCGCCGGACAATTGTCCCATGATCGTGTCGAGCATGGTCTCCGATGGGATGTCGCCATGCGCCGGGGTCAGCCCGCCGCCGCAGTCACTCGTCCAGTTCTCTGTTAATGCAATGAAGTCATCGACAGGGCCGTCATTAGCACCAAGAGCGAGACGATGTGATGGCCTCGGGATAATTCCCTGCAGTTGATCCTGCGATATGTCTGCACTCGCGTGTTTGTAACATTGCGCAGTATCTTTAGTCTTGGGCTCCCCGTTGCCCATGTTTGCATCGCGTTTATTCATTTTAGAGTCGGTTGTCGCGCGACAATCAGGGTGAGAATGCGCGACAATCAAGATGAGAATCCGGTGTGGGGGGAACGGCGCAGGGCGTAGCCCGCAGCCG
>JBJTTE010000115.1:0-6912 GCA_046080005.1 Erythrobacter sp. | reverse complement strand
GACCTATGTGAAGCACCACAAGCAGAAGATCGTGCTGATATTCTCGGCCATGCGTCACTTTGCCCAAGAGCTGTGCGCCGAGGGCTGGCAGGTCGATTATGTCGCGCTGGATAATCCGGCCAACACCGGCAGCTTCACCGGCGAGGTCGCCCGTGCGGTCGAGCGCCACGCGCCCGGCGAAGTGCGCGTCACCGAAAGCGGCGAGTGGCGAGTGCATGAGGCGATGCTGGAATGGGAAGGGCGCTTTCCCTGCCCTGTCTCGATCCTGCCTGACACGCGGTTCGTGGCCACCCATGCTGAGTTCCGCGCCTTTGCCGAGGGACGCAAGCATCTGACGATGGAGTATTTCTACCGTGAGATGCGGCGCAAGACCGGGCTGCTGATGGATGGCGACAAGCCGGTCAGCGGTGTCTGGAACCTCGATGCGGAAAACCGCGAGCCGCCCAAACAGGGCCTGCGCGCCCCGCCCACCCCCAAGTTTGCCCCCGATGCCATCACACAAGAGGTGATCGCAATGGTCGGTCAGCGCTTCGCTGACCACTTTGGCGATCTGGAACCTTTTGGCTGGCCGGTCACACGCGCCGAGGCTTTGCAAGCTGCCGAGGCCTTCTTTGCCCTCCGCCTCAGCCAGTTCGGCCCCTATCAGGACGCAATGGTCCACGGCGAGGACGACCTTTATCACTCGATGCTATCGACCAGCCTTAATATCGGGCTGCTCGATCCGCTTGAGTTATGCCGCGAGGCCGAGGCTGCCTATAAATCGGGCAGCGCTCCGTTAAACTCCGTAGAGGGGTTCATTCGTCAGATCATCGGGTGGCGCGAATATGTGCGCGGGTTCTATTGGCACCAGATGCCGGGGCTGGCCACTGCCAATGAATTGGGCGCGACACGGCCCCTCCCCGAGTTCTTCTGGACTGGCGAAACCGACATGCGCTGCCTGTCTGACTGCATTCGCACCACACGTGAAGACGCGCATGCACACCACATTCAGCGGCTGATGGTGCTCGGCAATTTCTGCCTGATCGCCGGGATCGATCCGCAGCAGGTCGCGGACTGGTATCTTGCGGTCTATGCCGATGCCTTTGAATGGGTCGAGTTGCCCAATGTGGCGGGCATGGTGCTCTATGCTGACGGCGGCCGGCTGGCGACCAAGCCCTATGCGGCTTCGGGCAATTACATCAACAAGATGAGCAATTATTGCTCGGGCTGCCGCTACAAGGTCAGCGAGAAGACCGGGCCGAATGCCTGCCCCTTCAACCCGCTCTATTGGCATTTCATGGACGCCAACCGCACGCGGCTTGCGAGCAATCACCGGATCGGGCGCATCTATGCGACGTGGGACCGGATGGGCGAGGTCAAGCAGCGCGACTATCTGGACAGCGCCGAGACCTTCCTCTCGAGCCTGGAGCCTGCGCGCGAGGGTTGGGCGCGCGGCTAGCCAGCAGCAAGGCGGCGGCGACGCACCCACCAGAGCGCCATCACTTCGCCTTTGTCATAGGCGCGCTTTACCAGCCACACGCCGAAGCCGCCTGCCACCACCAGCGCGATCACCGAAGCCTCCAGCCCGAAGGCCCCGCCCGAGATCAGCGAATCGCCCGCCAGCCGCGCATCGACCAGCCCGTCGACATCATTGCCCGACATCGGCACGTCCCAGATCATCCCCTGGGTCATGTTCCAGCCGAAGTGCAGGCCGATCGGCAGCCACAACGAGCGCGTCAGCATATAGGCCCCGCCAAGCATCACCCCGGCCTCGATCGCGATGGTGGTGGAGGAGAACCACGTTGCATTGTCGTTGCCGATATGCGCGAGGCCGAACAGTGCGGAGGTGATGATGAGCGCAGCCCAGCTGCCGCCGAATTCCTCGATCCAGCGGAATAGAATCCCGCGGAAGACAAACTCCTCCACGAAACTGGCGCTGATCCCGGCGGTAAACAGCAGCATCAACCAATTGTTCATGCCGCCCCAGCCAACGATGAAATAGGCGCCCGCGAGCGCCGCGATCCCGACGATCAGGCTGAACAGCACAAAGGCGCCGAGTGTCCCGACGGCCAGCCCGCGCACGGCGCTGTTCCACGGGAGATCGTCGTGCTTTCGTTCTCCCAAACGCCGCAGCACCAGTTTCTGTGC
This sequence comes from Erythrobacter sp., assembly GCA_046080005.1. Classification (GTDB taxonomy): domain Bacteria; phylum Pseudomonadota; class Alphaproteobacteria; order Sphingomonadales; family Sphingomonadaceae; genus Erythrobacter. The sequence goes on along the minus strand of JBJTTE010000115.1, from coordinate 4,785 downwards.
AGCGATCAGCACAGCGATAATCACCAGGATCATCAAGAACCCTCGAAGATCGCGGTCGAGCTGTCCGAGCAGCGCCCGGCCGACGAAGTTCAACGCGGCGATCACCGCGGCCGTTACCGCCAGCGCGGCCAGCATTGCCACCAGCGGGAAATCCCATATGCAGCGCCAAAGCGGCAGCGGCTTAGCCTGAGCCAGTAACATAATCGACAATGCTCCTTCGGGTCATGCAATCCGAGGATGGCGCAGGCTTGCGCCATTGGCTAGGTCTGGGCCGAGGACAATCGACGAAAGAGCCATGCCATGCTGACGATCCACCACCTTCGCCTGTCGCAATCCGAGCGCATCGTCTGGCTCGCCGAGGAGCTCGGGCTGGAATACGACCTCAAGCTCTACACCCGCCGCACCGACAACCGGCTCGCGCCCGACGAATACAAGGCGCTGCATCCGATGGGCATCGCGCCAGTCATCACCGATGGCGACCTGGTGCTGGGCGAAAGCGGGGCGATCATGGACTACATCATCGCCAAATATGCTCCGGGGACGGCGTTGGTGCCCGGCACCGATCATCCGGATTTCGCCGATCACCTGTTCTACTACCACTGGGCCAATGCCACCTTCATGACCAATGGCATGATGTCGCTTGTGGCGCAGTTCATGGGCGCGACCGAGCTGCCGCCGTTTGTGGCGGACCGCGTGGCGAAAGGTTGGGCGATCATCGAGCAGCGGCTGGGCGAGAGCGACTATTTCGGCGGCGCGCAGCTGACCACGGCGGACATCATGATGGGCTTCCAGCTCACCACCAGCCGCGCGATGAGCGGGATGAGCATCGACCACCTGCCCAACCTCAAGGCCTATCTCAAGCGCATCGGTGCGCGCGAGGCGTATCAGCGCGCGATGGCCAAGTGCGAACCGGGGATGCCGCCGAAGATCGATTGAGGACTCGCGCAGGCCCACCCCTAACCCCTCCCGCAAGCGGGAGGGGGACTGGGTAGCGCTGAAACTCCCCTCCCACCTGTGGGAGGGGCCGGGGGTGGGAATGTTGTTCAAGGTGGATTGAGAGGCGTCGAATGGGGTGGAATCGTCGCAAGAACCCAACCGACCCCGGAGCAAAAAATGCCTCCGGGTCACCCCTTCTTTGATCTTATCGAAGAGGCATATCGGGCCTTCGATGGATACAAGCCAAACGACGTCGACGTCTGCACAGCTTGCTGTATGCCCAAAGCAATCGAAACAGATTTTTTCCGACCGAACATTGAAGACTTGCCTCTCGACTACCTGTGGGAATGGTTCGGTGCCGCCTGCCCCACCGAGGGCGTCCGCAAGGACATCTGGGCCTATCTCTTGCCGCGCACGCTTGAAGTGCTCGCCATGGGCGAAGATCCCAAATACGTGGGCATCGAAGTGTCACTTTCGCGGTTTGATACCGGCAACCCAGTCCATTGGTCTGACAAACAGTGGAGTGTGCTTGATCGCTTTCAGCACCGATTCCTGCAAAGCAGTTCGCCATCAACCGACGCTTGGTGCTGGAATTCGCTCGACGAGATCCTTTGCATGTTCACCCTGGGCGGATGGCAGCTGGATGACCTTTTGTCGCAAGTGATGTCGATGGCCGATGACCAGCTTGTGCAGCGGCTCTATAAGGATTGGTGCGGCACTTTTGGCGACTACGGAACGATCGACGTTACAGAATTCTGGGAGAAGCCAGACAAGGCGCGGGTGCAGCAATTCTACACATCCAAACAGCTACGCCAAAGACTGGAGATGATTGCACTGTCAGACAGTGTAGACGCCGAAATCGCTGCGAAGGCTTCGGCGGTCGTTAGCGTGATCGATAGCTGTATCTGATCAACCCGCTTACCCCCCAATCACCCCTCCAGCGATGCATGCGCTCGCTTCGCCAGATCGTCCATCGCTTGCCGCCAGGGCGCGGCGCCGTAGCTGATGCGCGATACGCCGAGGGCGCCGAGTTCGCGGTTGGGGATCATGCCGTCCAGCCGCATGATGTTGAGCGGAAGAGGCACCGCCCGTGCCAGCTCGGCGATCATTGCCGGATCGCTCAGGCCCGGTGCGAAGAAGCAGCCTGCCCCGGCCTGATGATAGATCGCGGCGCGCGTGATCGCCTGTTCCAGCAGCTTGGGCCGGTTGGGGTTCTCGCCCGCCATCAGGGGGCCGAGGAAAACATCTGTGCGCGCGTTCACGAACAGGCCGGCGGCGTTCGCGGCCGCGATCCGTGTGGCCTGTTCATCGGCGTCGCGCAGACCTGCCCCCGTCGTGCCGCGATCCTCAAGGTTGCAACCGATGGCCCCCGCATCAACCAGCGCTCGGGCGTTGTCGGCGACGGCGGCGAGCGGCTCGCCATAGCCTGCCTCGAAATCGACGGTGAGCGGCAGGTCGACCGCACGGGTAATGCTGCGCGTGGTCGCCAGCAGCGCCGCGAAGGGAAGCTGCTCGCCGTCGCCAAACCCTTGCGCACCGGCGAGCGAGAAGCTGCCGGTGGCAATCGCCTTGGCCTTGGTGCTGGCCACGGCGCGCGCGCTGCCTGCGTCCCAGATGTTGAACAGGATCAGCGGATCGACGCTGTCATGCAGGGCGGCGAATTGGTCTTTAGTCATGGTGTCCCTCCCGCCGCAGCAACTCCGCCTTGATTGTCAGCCCATAGGCATAGCCCCCGAGCGTGCCGTCCGCCGCGATGACCCGGTGGCAGGGGATCAGCACAGCGACATGATTGGCGCCGTTCGCGCCGCCGACCGCGCGGCTGGCCTTGGGGTTGCCAAGCGCGGCGGCCAGTTCGCCATAGCTGCGCGTCTCACCATGCGGGATGCGGCGCAACGCGTCCCACACACGCTGCTGGAAGGCAGTGCCCTTGACGTCGAGCGGGATCGCCGCGCTGCCCGGCCCGGGCTGTTCGACCGCTGCGACGACCTGCGCAAAGAGATCTTGGAAATCCTCGCCAGCCGGCAGCACGTCCGCCTTGGGAAACCTCGCGCGCAGCTCGCCCTCACCTTCCCCGAAGGCAAGGCAGCACACGCCCTTTTCGGTCGCTGCGACCAGCATCGGTCCGAGCGAGGTCGGCAGCACCGCCCAATGCACCTGCCGACCCGCGCCGCCCTTGCTCCAGTCACTCGGCTTCATTCCCAGCCTGCCTTTCGTCTCTGCATAGAACTGTTCAGACCCCCCGTAGCCCGCTTCAGACAGGGCTTCGGTCACAGCTAGGCCCCGCCCAAGGGCCGCTCGGACACGCTCTTCGCGCAGCGCTCGGGCGAAAGCTGCGGGAGAAAGGCCAACGGTGCGCTTGAACAAACGCTGAAAATGCGTCGCAGTATAGCCGGTGAGATCCGCAAGCTGATCGAGCGTCATCGCGCCGTGATCGCGGATCGCGGCGATCGCGGCAAGCACGCAGGCTTCCTCCGCGCTCTGGGTGTGCGGCGAACAGCGCTTGCAGGGCCGCAGCCCCACCGCCTCGGCATCGGCGGGGGTGGCATAGAAGCACACATTCTTGCGCAAGGGCAAGCGCGCCGGGCAAGAAGGACGGCAATAGATGCCGGTTGAATGAACCCCGGTGACGAAAGCCCCGTCGAAGCTGCGGTTCTTCTCCCGCACCGCCTGCCAGCGGTCCTCGTCGGTCATGTTCTCATAATGTTTCACGTGAAACACTCCCCGCCCGCCGCGCTCGCGCCGCAAAGCACCCGCGCACCGCGTTGTGGACATCAACCTCGATGATCGGCTCCTGCCCGAACAAGGAGAGCAAGGCTGCCTCTGCCTCGCCCGGCTGGGCAAGCCGTGCGTCAATCATCATGCCATCTGCATCAAAGCCGCGCAAGGAAAGCACCCGCGGGCCGAATACCGGCGGTACGACGTTCTCAAAGCGTGCCGGTGCAACTGCGCCCTCGGTTACAAAGATCGCATGTACGGTGCGGTAAGGCCCGGCTTGCGGGCGGCTGACATGGTTGACAAGCAGCATCGCTGTACCGGGTGCGGCGTCTTCAAGGCTGACCCGGCACGGAAAGCCGGGCGCTGTATCGGCCAGCATCCGCACCGCTCCCGCCGCGGCCAGCACCGTATCATCCTGCCCAAACAGCGGGGCAAGGGGGGCAGGGTCTATCCCCTCGATCACATAGTCCATTGTCGTTCCTCTCGGTTACCCAGCCGGACAAGACCCGGGCGGCCTTTGGTTCATCCGGCAAACTTGCGTTCAATGTCGCGCGCGGCGAAAAATGCGCATATAGCCCTGGGCATGACCCGGCTCCTCGGCGCGCTCGCCCTGCTTTTGACCCTCTTGGCCATGCCGCATGCCGCGCTCGCCGATCCCGGCGATGTCGATGCAGCCTCGCGCGGCGTGGTGCGGGTGGTGATCATCACCGAGCAAAACGGCGAACCCGAACCGGTCAGCCACGGGACCGGCTTTGCGGTCTCTGCCTCCCGGATCGTCACCAACGCCCATGTCGTGGGCGAGGCAGCGCAGGACGATACGCTGCGGATCGGGATTGTGCCTGCCGAGGGCGACGGCGGCGCCTTTGCCCGGATCGTGGCGATCTCGCCGCGCAATGATCTGGCCCTGCTTGAAATCGCGCCCGGCAGCCTGCGCCTGCCTCCGCTGCCACTGGCAGGCGGGACCGGGGCAAACCTCGGTGAGGTCACGGCGGTCGGCTATCCGATGAATGTCGATTTGGCTCAGGGCCTTGATATAAAGGATATTTTCCGCGCCCAGCCACCAGTTCAGTCGCGTGGCTTCCTGTCCGGCGCGCGGCCCAGCCGCCAGTTCGACACGATCCTTCACTCCGCGCC
>JBJTTE010000114.1:0-3714 GCA_046080005.1 Erythrobacter sp. | reverse complement strand
GCCGCTGATCGGGCAGGTGGTGTGCTTCCACGTGGGGTGGCGGTCGAGCGGGTTGCCCGGTTCGCTGAAGTCGATGTCTTCGGGCAGCACTACGGGCAGCTGATCGCGCGGCACGGGCACGGGACCATGATCGGGGCTGTGAATGATCGGGATCGGCGTCCCCCAATAGCGTTGGCGGCTGACACCCCAGTCGCGCAGCCGCCACACGGTGCGGCCCTCGCCCCAGCCGCGCATTTCGGCTCGCTTGATGACTTCCCGCTTGGCCTCGGCGACCGTCAAGCCATCCAGGAAGCCCGAGTTCACCAAAATGCCGTCGCCAGCTTCGGCCTCACCCTCGAACGGCTTGTCTGCGTCCGCGGCACTCGCAGCGATCACGCGCCTAATGGGCAGGCCATATTTCGTCGCGAATTCGAAGTCGCGCTGGTCGTGGCCGGGCACGCCCATCACCGCGCCCGTGCCGCATTCCATCAGCACGAAGTTGGCGATGAAGACCGGCAGCTTCTCGCTGATATTGAGCGGGTTTTCCGTGCGCAGGCCCGTGTCGAAACCGAGCTTCTCGGCAGTCTCGACTTCCGAGGCTTTCGTCCCGCCCAGCTTGCATTGCTTGATGAATTCCGCCGCAGCCTCGTTGTCGCGCGCGATCATCGTGGCGACAGGATGGTCTGGTGCCACCGCCACGAAGGTCGCCCCGAAGATGGTGTCGGGCCGGGTGGTGTAGGCTTCGATCTCGATACCGTGTCCGCAGTCGAAACGCAGCTCCAGCCCCTGCGACTTCCCGATCCAGTTCTCCTGCATCAGGCGGACCTTGTCGGGCCAGTCCTCCAGCGCGCCCAGCCCCTCCAGCAGATCATCGGCAAAGTCGGTGATCTTGAGGAACCACTGGTTGAGCTTCCTCTTCTCGACCTCCGCGCCCGAGCGCCAGCCCTTGCCGTCGATCACCTGCTCGTTCGCCAGCACGGTCATATCGACCGGGTCCCAGTTGACCGTCGATTCCTTGCGATAGACCAGCCCCGCCTCATAGAGGTCGAGGAACAGCGCCTGTTCGTGGCCGTAATATTCGGGGTCGCAGGTGGCGAATTCGCGCGTCCAGTCGAGCGCAAAGCCGATGCGCTGCAACTGCGCCTTCATCTGCGCGATGTTCTGGCGAGTCCAGCCGCCGGGGTGAACGCCCTTTTCCATCGCGGCGTTTTCCGCCGGCATCCCGAAGGCATCCCAGCCCATCGGGTGCAGCACCTCGAACCCGCGCATCTTCTGATAGCGCGCAAGCACGTCGCCCATCGTGTAGTTGCGCACATGGCCCATGTGGATGCGCCCCGAGGGATAGGGGAACATCTCGAGGATGTAGCTCTTGGGCTTGGGGCTGTCCGAATCCGCCGTGAAGGTGCCCGCTTCCGCCCATGCGCGCTGCCAGCGCCCGTCAGCGACGGACGGATCAAATCGGGTATTGGTCATGAAGGCGTGTCCGGTGGAACGGTATTAGGATGCGAGGGCTTGGCGGCGCAGATCGCGGGCCTTGGTAAGGATGATGTCCTCAAGCTTCTGCACCGTTGCCGCCTGCACAGGGGCTTCGACCCAGTTGCCGCTTTCGCTCACCTGCCGGCTGGCGGAGACCCGCAGCGCATCAGCGCGCAGATCCTGATCGAGGATTGTCACGGTCAGCTTGACCCGCTCGGTTGGGTTGGCCGGATTGGCATACCAGTCGGTCACGATCACCCCGCCGGCGCTGTCAGCCTGCAGCAGCGGCGCAAAGCTGACCGTGTCGAGCGCAGCGCGCCAGAGGTAGGCGTTGACCCCGATCGTGTTGAGCTGGGCCGCAGCCAGTTCGGTGCGCGGGCGATCACTGCCACCGCACGCCGCAAGCCCGAGCAGCGACGCGCCCAGCAGCGCATAACCAAAGGCACGGCGTGCATAGGGGTGCAAGGTGGCGAAATGGGCGCGTGTCACTGCGGCATCATCCTCATTATCATTCAAGCGTTCGCTCTATAGCTGCAAGGCCTCTTGCGGCAAGCATCATCCGCGCGGTTTGCTCAGCCCTGCCGGGTAACCCTGTGCCACTATAGGACCTAAGCAGCATGGCATTAACGCGGCTTGAAGGCTTATGTGTGCATGGTGCCACAGTGCAGGCAGGAATCGGGCGCGGCCATGGCAAGGTCATTGCAAGCGCTGCGCTCATGCCTATCACCTAAGTTAAGCGACGCCCGACTGATTCGGGGTTAAGGTTAAATCTGCTGGGAAGAATATTCTCCGCAAATGGGTGGGATCGAACAACACTGATGGCACGCGAGGCAGACAGGATCGCCAGAGCGCAGCGTTCGCTGCCGCGCTATGCGCTGTTTGCTGGCCTGTTCGGCGCGCTGGTCTTGGCAGTGCCCAATGCGGGTCTCGCGCTCGCGGCAGAGGTCGCGCCACTGCAAACCGCCGCTTCGCTGCAGGCGCTCGGCCTTGGCATGTTTACCCCGGCGTCGGTCGATCCTGAGCTCGCAGCACGTGTTGCCGGCAAGGCGCGGCAGCGGGGCATCCAGTTCACGCCCGCCAGCGCGCCGCCGATCAGTGGCAAGCGCACGGTGACCGTCGCTGTGCGAATTGATGATGATACGGCCCGCGCCATTTCGGTGCGCAACGCGATTGACGCGACGCCGGGCCGCGGGCCAGGGTTCGCCTTGCTTGACGGCAACAAGTTCCAGCTTGGTGCCGCGCGGGGCTACACCAGCTTTGCTCGCACGGTCGATCTGTCATCCAAGGTCAGCGACATGACCATGCCTGATCTGGCGCAGTTCAAGCCGTCTTCGCCCAAGGCCGATGACAAGCCCTCACGCCTGCAGCCGCGGATCGAGCTCGAAGATCGGCAGATCGCCGGGCGCTCGCCCAACACGCTCGATTCGGTCGCCCAGGAGACCGTGGGTGTGGGCGGGAGCTTCCGCCTTTCGCCGAACCTCAACGTGATGGCCGGTGTGCGCTATTCGCGGGAGCGCGAGCGGCTGGTTCCGCTGACCAACGCGGTCAAGGACAGCCAGGCCGTCTATGTCGGCACGCAAATCAAGTTCTGATCTGCCGCAAACATCTGAAAATTAAATGATTTCGTAGCTTGGCGGCACGTCGGTCCCCGCGTGGTTGCGGCACGATCATGCTTGGCCCCCGCTGGGGCCTTGCTTGATCCCCGCCCGCTCCGCCTGTGCGCAGCGCGCGCAAACCATAAGACTTTGGCATAGCTTATCGCCGCTTCCCCTTCCTCGACGTCACCGCTAGGTTGGGGCGGATAAACAACACGAAATGGGGAGAGAATGTCATGGGCAAGGTAGCCATCGTCACTGGCGGTACGCGCGGCATCGGGGAAGCAATCTGCAAGCGGCTCCAGCGGCAGGGCCACACGGTGATCGCAAACTATGCCGGAAATGAGGAAAAGGCCAAGGCCTTCACCGCAGCAACGGGCATTGCCTCCTACAAGTGGGATGTCGGCGATCACGAGGCCTGCCTTGCCGGTTGCGCGCAGGTCGAAGCGGATCATGGGCCTGTCGACATCGTCGTCAACAATGCCGGCATCACCCGCGACGGCACGCTCCACAAGATGAGCTTTGACGACTGGAACGATGTCATGCGCATCAACCTCGGTGGGTGCTTCAATATGGCCAAGGCGACCTTCGGAGGCATGCGCGACCGGGGCTGGGGCCGGATCGTCAACATCGGCTCGATCAACGGGCAGGCGGGGCAGTATGG
>JBJTTE010000113.1:0-8407 GCA_046080005.1 Erythrobacter sp. | reverse complement strand
CGCGCTACAGCCATTGTCGCCGTCGTCCCGTCGCGCGCGCTTGGGGCAGGAATGCCGCGATCAGCGACCACTCGGCATCGCTCAAATCCGTCTGGTAACGCTTCGAAACCCGCGTATGCTGCGCGCGGGTGGCCGGGGTCCGCATCATAATCTCCGGGTTGTCTGCAAAACCCCCGGAATCACAGCAACCTCAGCCGCTCAACCCCTTTCGAAACGGCCTCTAAGCTCTCCTTTCATTTCGCTGGCGGTCTCGATTGGCCGCGCAAGCCAATCGGCGGTGCCCACCTATCTTAACCGCCCGTGGATTGTACCCTGATGGTCAAGGTCTGGTACGATGGCGCTTGCCCGCTGTGCTTGCGCGAGATCGCACTGATGCGGCGGCTTGACCGGCGAGGGGGTATCACCTTTGTCGATGTCGCTGAGGGGGCCGACCCGTCTTGCCCCATCGACCGCGCACAGCTGCTTGCGCGCTTTCATGCCGAAGAGGACGGCGTGGTTCATTCCGGTGCCGCAGCCTTTGCGGCGATGTGGCGGGCGATTCCGCTGCTGCGCCCGCTCGGTCTTGCGGCGCGCAACCAATTGGTTTTGTAGGTGCTTGAAGCCGCTTACCTGCGCTTCCTTAAGGTGCGACCCCGCTTGCAGCGCTTGTTCACCTGAAAAACCGCTTGCCCCGCTGCGCTGCATAGTTTGAATCCCGTTGTAGCAGAGACGGGAGAGACCAAGCCAATGACCTATTTTGGCGCGATGCAGAACGAGATCTACAATGCCGGGTTGAAGGGCGTGCTGCCCACCTGGCCAGTCGATTTCCCCACCCTTGAACAACGAGCCCATGACGCTTTGGGGCCGAGCCTGACCAATTATGTCGCGGGCGGCTGCGGAGACGAACATACGCAGGATCAGAACGCGGCTGCCTTCCACCACTGGGGCATGGTGCCGCGCATGATGGTCGACTGCTCGGCGCGTGATTTGTCGATCGAACTGTTCGGCCACCGCTATCCGACCCCTTTATTCATGGCCCCGATCGGTCTTAACGGTGAGGCGTCACAAGATCGCCACGGCGACATGGCTGCCGCGCGCGCCTCGGCCTTGACCGGCGTCCCGTTCTGCGCCTCGACCCTCGCCAATGACCCGCTCGAGGATGTGAAGGCGGCCTGCGCAGATACGCCCGCCTGGTTCCAGCTCTACACGCCCCGCAATCGCGAGCTTGCCACCAGCTTGATCCGCCGCGCCGAGGGGGCTGGTTACAAGGCACTGGTGGTCACGCTTGACACTTGGGTGACCGGTTGGCGCCCGCGCGATCTCAACGCTTCGAACTTCCCGCAACTGCGCGGCAAAGTGCTTCAGAATTACTTCAGCGATTCGGTGTTCCGCTCGCTGCTCGCCAAACCCCCCGAGGAGGACCTGACGGCGGCGATCTTCACCTGGGCTGCCACGTTCGGCCAGGTGCTGACTTGGGACGATATGGCATGGTTCAAGTCGGTGACCAAACTTCCGATTGTTCTCAAAGGCATCTGCCACCCCGATGACGCGCGCCGCGCAGTCGATAGTGGGGCAGACGCGGTTTATTGCTCGAACCACGGGGGGCGGCAGGCGAATGGCGGGATCGCGACGATCGACCTGTTGGCGGATGTGGTTGCGGCAGCCGGAGATACGCCGGTGCTGTTTGACAGCGGCGTGCGCTCGGGCACGGACGCGGTCAAGGCGCTTGCCCTCGGGGCGCGGGCAGTGGGGGTGGGGCGGCCCTATACCTATGGTCTGGCGCTGGGCGGAGCCGAAGGGGCGGCGTGGGTATTGCGATCAATCCTGGCCGAAGCCGATTTGCTGATGGCGGTTAATGGCTATCCCACGCTCGCAGATGTGCGCGCTGCTGGGGCGCGTCGCACCGATCGGTAGCCAAATTTGTCACACCCCCGACCCGAATCGTTCAGTCCGTACTGTCCCATATTGACCTCACGCGGTGGATTTTCCCGCAGGCGGAGGTTATGACTCGTTTTATCCACAGATTTAGTGTTAGCCTTCCCAAACTAACAAGGCGCGATTCGGGGACGCGACACATGGAAAAACCGACTATCTGGTCGAGCGGTCCAGATCCAATGCGGCGCACTGTCTGCGTGTCCGACGAGAATTCCCGCCGGGCGCGCTATGGCAGTTTGCAGCCGATGGAAACGCGCAAGTCGCTGTTTTCGCGGATTACAGGCATTACGCCCCGCTCCTGAACTGGCCTGGTCAGGGCGGCGCGCTTCAGCCTCCCGCCTTGGCCAGCATAACCAGCTTGGTATCGGTAAAGGCGAGGTAGCCTTCCTCGCCCCCTTCTGACCCGAAGCCTGAATCCCCGATCCCGCCGAACGGTGTTTCCGGCGCGGAGACGATGAGCTGGTTGATCCCTACCATCCCCGCACGCAGGCTCTTGCCGAGGTAATGCGCCTCATCAAGGTCGCCGGAAAAGGCATAGGCCGCAAGGCCATAGCGGAGCGAATTGGCGATCCGGACCGCATCTTCGATCGCCTCGAACGGGACGATTCCGGCAATCGGGCCGAAGGGCTCCTCGGTCATGAAGCGGCTGTCGGGTGCGGGATTGGCGATCACGGTCGGCTGGAAGAAGAAGCCGCTGCCCGCGATCACCGCGCCGCCAGTCACCACCTCGCCGCGATTGCCTCCAGCATCGGCAACCACTTGTTCCATTGCGGCAATTCGCCGTCCATGGGCGAGCGGTCCAATCTCGACAGTGTCATCCGCGCCAGGGTCCCCGATCTTGATCTTGCCCGCCCGCGCAGCGAATTCGGCAACGAAGTGATCGTAGATCTCGTGGGCGACGAGGAAGCGGGTGGGCGAGACACAGACTTGTCCGGCATTGCGGAACTTGGTCGCTGCGCAGGCCGCGACGGCGCGCTCGAGATCGGCATTTTTGCTCACGATAACAGGGGCATGGCCGCCAAGCTCGGGGGTAAAGCGCTTCATGTGGCTGGCCGCCAGCGCGCCCAAGTGCTTGCCGACCGCAGTCGATCCGGTGAAGCTCACCTTGCGGGTCGCGGGCGCTGCGATCAGGTGCTCGGCAATCGGGCCGGGGTCGCCGTAGACCAGGTTCAGCACGCCCGGCGGCACGCCGGCATCAATAAAGCACTCGGCCAGCAACTGCGCGGAAGCGGGGGTGTTCTCGGTCGGCTTGAGGATCGCGGTGCAGCCTGCCGCAAGCGCGCCAGCGATCTTCTTGGCGGGCAGATTGATCGGGAAATTCCATGGGGTGAGCAGCACCGCCGGGCCGATCGGTTCATGCGTCACGATCTGCGCGATCAGTTGGTTGCCGCGCGTGGGGATCAGGCGGCCGCCCCGGCGCTTGGATTCTTCGCCAAGAAAATCAATCACATCGGCAGAGCCCATGATCTCGGCCAGACTTTGCGCGCGGGGCTTGCCCATCTCTGCCGTGACCACCTGAGCGATCTCGCCCGCGCGCGACCGAAGCAAATCGGCAGCGCGGCGCAGGATCGCATGACGCTCTGCACCCGGGGTGGCGCTCCACGCGGGGAAGGCATCGGCTGCGGCCTTCAGCGCGGCGTCAAGCTGGGCAGAAGATGCCTTGGGGCACTGACCGATCACGGCGCCGGTGGCAGGGTTCACCACCGCCATCTCGCCCGCCTCGCCCTGTGCGATCCACGCCCCGCCGATGAAGAATTTGAGGGTCGGATAGGCAGTCATCGGTTGCTCCTGTGGTCGCGCTTTGAGCGAATGTTTCACGCGAAACATCGTGCGGGAGAGGGGCTAGCGGGGGTCTAAAGGGGGTCTAGCTCTGGTCAAGCGGCCGCTAGACCGCCGCGACGTGCTGCTCGATGGCCCCGAAAATCGAGTGGTTGTGGCCATCGCGCATTTCGATCCGCACCGTGTCCCCGGCCAGCATGAAGGGCGTCACCGGAGCGCCATCGCGGATCGTCTCGATCATGCGGATCTCGGCAATGCAGGAATAGCCCGCACCGCCCTCGGCGACAGGCTTGCCCGGCCCGCCATCAGCGCCCTTGTTCGAGATCGTGCCGGTACCGATCACCGTGCCCGCGCCAAGGTTGCGGGTCTTGGCCGCGTGCGCGACCAGCTGCGCCAAGTTGAAGGTCGCATCGACCCCGGCATTGGCCCGGCCAAAGGGCTGGCCGTTGAGATCGACCATCAGCGGCAGGTGGATCAGACAATCGGCCCAGGCGTCACCCAGTTCGTCGGGCGTCACCGCCACAGGTGAGAAGGCGCTGGCAGGTTTCGATTGGAAGAAGCCGAAGCCCTTTTCGAGTTCCGCCGGGATCAGCCCGCGCAGCGAAACGTCATTGACCAACATCAGCAGCTTGATGTGCGAGGCGGCATCTTCCGCCGACACGCCCATCGGCACATCATCGGTGATGCAGGCAATCTCGCCCTCCATGTCGCAGCCCCAGGCCGGATCGCCGAGCGGGATGTCCTGACGCGGGCGCAGGAAGCTGTCCGAGCCGCCTTGGTACATCAGCGGGTCGGAATAGAAGCTCTCCGGCACCTTTGCCCCGCGCGCCTGCCGCACCAGTTCGACATGGTTGATATAGGCGCTGCCATCAGCCCATTGATAGGTACGCGGCAGCGGCGAGTGTGCCTGCCGCTCGTGGAAGCGTTCGCACGGCACCGCCTCGTGCTCGACATCGCGGGCGAGCACTTCGAGTTCGGGCGCAATCCGCTCCCAATCATCGAGCGCCGCTTGCAACGTCGGCGCGATATAGCCCGCCGCACAGCAGCGGGTGAGGTCTTTCGACACGACCACCAGCCGCCCGTCGCGTGTGCCGTTGTCGAGGCTTGCAAGTTTCATGAATGTGTCCTCCCGAGACGTTTTTCTTATGGTGCGTCGATCTGCTTATCAGGATGCGCTGCGGCGAACGCGGGCAGCGCAAGGCAGGCAGCCTCGATCCGGGTGAGGTGCGGGCTCGCTGACAAATCAAGTGCAAAGCGGCGCGCGTTATAGAGTTGCGGCACGACCACGACTTCGAACAGGCCGGGGGCATCGCCATGGAGGAAATCGCCCGTCTGCAATTGCGCCAGACGCGCCTCGACCGGCCCCAAGGTGCGGGCAAGCCAGTGGCGATACCAGGTATCGGCTTCATCCTGCGTGTGCCCGAGCCGGTCCTTGAGATAGTTGAGCACCGGCAGGTTGTTGACCGCGTGAATCTCGGTGGCGATGGCATAGGCCAGCTCACGCACGGTGAAGCGCGCTTCGATATCCTGCGGTAGCAGCCGCGGCTCGGGGTAAGCCTCGTCAAGCCATTCGAGCTGCGCCATCGACTGCGCCCGGTCGCGCCCGTCTGCTACCAGCATCGGCACCGAGCCAAACGGGTTGCGGGCGGTAAAGTCCTGCGCCTTGTTCGCAGCGGTTACCAGATTGACCGGGATGTTCTCGAAGGCGAGGCCCTTCAGATTGAGCGCGATCCTGAGGCGGTACGAGGTGGAGCTGCGGAAATAGCCGTAGAGTTTCATCATGCTCATGCGCGTGCCATCGCAGGCTTAGTGCAGAGGGGCAAGGGCGGGCTTGGTCCAGCGTTGCGGCGCCAAGTCATGATCCCTTAGGTCTCCCCGGAATTGCCTGCCCCGGGCACGGGCCGAGGAGGCCGGGCCATGCTATCTTGGCCCTGAAGAGCAACGACAAGCGCCGGGCAAAAGGCAGCATTGCCCCCGGGTAAGGCCGGGGGCTGCGGAAGCACCAATGACGAAAACCCGCTTACGCCGGCATCAACACCCGACTGACCGTATCGAGTAGCTTGGCGGGCGGGCAAGGCTTGGCCAGGGTGGTCGCATGCGGAAAGCGGGCGGCCAGCGCGCTGGTATCTTCACACTCGGAGTGCAGGATCACCGGCACCTTGTCGTCGATCAGCTTCTGCGCCAGTTCGAGCGTTCCCACGTCCCCCAGCTCGACATCGAGCAGCGCCAGATCGGGCTTTTCCTTTTCGCAGGCGAGCGCAGCCGAGCAAATCCCGGCGTGCGGGCCTTCGACGACATAGCCCGCTTCCTCGAAGGTGTTGCACAGATCAAATGCGGTGACGAACTCGTGCTCAGCCACCAGGATTCGTAGAGCCATCGGTACCCTCTCCTATGTTAACGAATCCCATTGGGGAACTGTAACACGGTTTGGACGTCAAGATTCGTAGAATCTCATCCATTGCTGCCAAAAGTTGCAGTAAATGTGGCTTCGTCTCCAGCGGCGAGCAGCTTGGCCTGCTCAACCCATTGATCGCGTGTGATACGCCCGGCAAAGCGGCCCAGCTGCGCGTCGATCCGCTCCGCCTCGGCAGCATCCCATGCGGCGATTTGCGCATAGCTGGTGACGCCCAGCTCGCCCAGAAGCACCGAGATCTTCGACCCAAGGCCCTTGATGCGGGTGAGATCATCACCGGCAGGGGGCGCGGCCTCAGTAGGGGCGGACGCCTGCGACGACGCGGGTTCGGGCGTGACCGGGCGGGCTGCGGGAGCGGCGTCGATCAGCGCCTGATTGCGCGGCGCTGGGGTAGCCCCCTCGGCCAGCACATCGCGGGCGAGCGGCGCGCCGGTCTCGTCCGCGATCACGCGCGCTTTGCGGGTGAGGCGGCTGAACAGCCATGCCGCGAGCAGCAGCACGGCCAGCGCGATCAGGACGAGCGGCAGAATGGTGGCTGGATCGGCGGACATGATCGGCAGGTCTCCGGCAAGAATCGTGGTTGTGGCGGCCCGAAGCAGGCTTGGCGCGGCTCGCTCAAATCCTAGGCGAGATTGGTTTCGGGATCGGGGACAACCTGCTTGCGGAACAGCACCTTGTCATTCTCGTCAAACCCGCGCCGCCAGATCACCATCGCGTAGGTGGCAAGGATGGCGGGGACGCCGAAGACAAGCTCGACCCATTCGGGCAGCCAGGTAAAGGCATAGCCCACCACCACAGCAGGCGCGGCGGCATGGACCAGCGCCCAGCGCCAATTGCTGACCGGGGCCTTGAGCAAGTGCTTGAGCAGCAGCGCCTTGATCAGGCTGGAGACGGCGAGCGCGATCATCAGCGCGCCTGCGGCGGCGGCGGCCTCGTAGCCCTTGCCCAAGCCGAACCGCTCTGCGCCCTCGATCAGCGCGATGGTCAGTGCGGCCTGGAGCGCGATGACGGCGACCGAGATCGCGAGATTGCGCTTGCGCGCGATGTAGACCAGCACGCTTTCGGACACGACCGCCATCGAGGCGCAGACTTCGGCGGCGAGCAGGAAGGCGAGCGCGGCGGTCCCCGCGACATAGTCTGGCCCCCACAGGCCCATCACCGCCTCCCCCGGAATGCCGAGCACCAGCGCGATCCCGAACTGCACGGCGATGATCCAGAACCCCACCTGCCGAACTTGCGCGGCGATCGCCTCCAAATTGCCGATCCTGAGGTTCTTGGTGATCACCGGCGAGAGGATCGGCTCGAAGCTGGTCTTGAGCTTTTGCGGCAGCGAGGCGATCTGCTGCGCGGCGTAGTAGATGCCCACCGCCTGCGGGGGGGCGAAGAGGCCGAGGATGAAGATATCGAGCAGCCGGGTGCCGCGCTCGATCGCGTCTGCTCCGACAATCGGGAAGGCGCGCGCTGACATCGCAAGCATCGCGCGGCCCTGCGGCTGCCAGTCTTTGGGCAGGCCATAGGCGCGCAGGAACGGCCACAGCGCGGTGAACAGCCCGGCATAGATCGAGGCGATAAAGGCCAGCGCTAGCCCGGCATCGCGGGTCGCCGGGATGAAGAAGAACAGGCCTGCGCCGATCGAGATCGTCCACGGTTCGACCACCGCCCGTGTGCGCACCGTGGTGGCAATGTCGAAGCGGTAGGCCTGCGCGGCGAGCAGGATCTCGGTGACGGCAAAGGCGGGGATCGTCGCCACTAGCCAGATATCCCAGGCGCTGTTGGTGCCATTGGGGAACATCGGCTCGGGGAAGACGAGCAGCACGCCGACCGCCACCGCCGAATAGGCGAGCGCGAGCAGGATGCCGTCATAGACAAGGTTGGTCTCGGCAGCGCGGTTGTCGCCCGCACCGTCGGACAGGCGCTGTGCCAACCCGCGCTTTTCGCCCAGCGAGCAGACGAGCGCGACAATCTCGATAAGCACCAGCGCCGAGGCAAAGCGGCCGAGCGCCTCCGCGCCATAGAGGCGGGTGGCGATCACAAGGAAGGGTATGCGCGCGATCAGCCTGATGACGAAGCCGAGCGTGTTGGTCCGCCCGCCCTTGGCGAGCTGGGCGAGATCGTCACTGGCTTCGGCGGCAGCGGGAGCGGTCACGCCGATGCGTCCCGTTCGGCCTTGAGCGGGCGGGCCAGCAGGCCGGCGACCACCGCGCGGGTGTCCTCGCCGCGGATGATTGCATCGACTGCTGCGACGATCGGCATCGCGATGCCGCGCTGTGCGGCGAGCTCTGCGAGGACCGGAGCGGTGTA
>JBJTTE010000112.1:0-3498 GCA_046080005.1 Erythrobacter sp. | reverse complement strand
GCTTGGACTGCCGCTCGGGTTTGTCATCGGCACATCAGAGGGCGGCGGTTCGGACTTTGTATCCAATTCACCGATTGACCCTGCCATTGCTGCATTCATCATCGGCTCGTTGCTGGTCGCTGGACCGATCCTGACGTGGTTGTGGTGGCAGCGGATCGATGAACACGAAGCCGGGGCCTATCGCGACGGTGGTCTGATCGCGGTTCATGCCTATCTATTCGTTACCCCCACCTGGTGGATCGCAACCTGCGCCGGGTGGCTTCCCCCGCAAGAACCGATGCTGGTGCTCCTTGCTGTCAGCGCGATCTGGTGTCTCATCTGGTTCATTCGGCGTTATTTTTAGAGAACCCACAAGCCTTTTGCCCCAATCCATATACTCCCATTTAGGAGAAGACTGATGAAACTTCGCTCGCTACTTGCCTGTGCCGCCGCCCCCTTTGCACTGCTGGCCGCGCATCCGGCGCAGGCCGACAGCGATTTCGTAGCGCCCGCCGGAACCGGACCGGCGCTGTGGAAGGTGGCTGATGCAGATACGACGATCTACCTGTTCGGCACGGTCCATGTACTGCCCCAAGGGATTGAGTGGTACGACAGCACAATCGGCGAGGCGCTCGCCAGCTCGGAGATTATCGTCACGGAAATCCCGATGGACTCGGCGAGTGATGCACAGCTTCAGCAACTCACAGCGACCAAAGGGATGCTTCCCGCCGGCACCACATTGCGCTCTTTGCTCAATCCTGAGCAGACCGCGACCTATACTGCTGCGCTCGCTAAGCTCGGGGCACCTGCTGAAGCCTTTGATCCGCTCAAGCCGTGGCTCGCAGGGCTGACATTTTCAGTTCTGCCGCTGATCCAGCAGGGCTATGATCCCAACGCCGGGGTAGAAAAGGTGCTGCTTGCCAAGGTGCCAGACAAGCCCAAGGGTGCGCTCGAGACCGCTGAGTTCCAGCTCGGTATCTTTGATGGCATGACCCAGGAGGCTCAGGTCGCCTTTATGGTCGACGCCGCAGGCAGCATGGATGAAGTCAAGCCGATGCTTGATCGGATGGTAGCCGAATGGGTCGAGGGTGACGCCGAGAACCTCGCTGCCGTGATGAACGAAGGCATGAGCGATCCTGCGGTGGCAGAAGCCCTGCTCTACAGCCGCAATGCGAACTGGGCCGAGTGGATCGATACCCGCCTCGATACGCCCGGCACAGTCTTCATCGCAGTAGGGGCTGGCCATCTTGCCGGAACCCGCAGCGTGCAGGAATACCTCGCACAAAAGGGCATCGGGGTAACGCGGGTCAAGTAAGCGGCGCGTGTTATCACAGTCCGGCATGGCAGGAGGAGTGCTTGTGCGGCGCACCGCGCGCATCATCATCCCGCTGCTCCTCCTTGCCAGCTGCGGCGATGCGCCCCGCGATACTGCCGGCGATAACCCGCCGCCGTCCCCGCTGGTCTATGAGATCGCCTCGGCTGATGGCATAGCCGAGGGCTGGCTGATCGGCACCATCCATGCCCTTCCCTCTGGCACCCAATGGCGAACACCTGCCATTGCGCGGATCATTGATGAGGCCGATCTGTTAGTAGTCGAGATCGCAGGGCTCGAGAATGGATCGGCAATCGCAAGCACCTTTGCAGCTCTGGCGCGGACCCGTGGCCAACCTTTGCTTGCAGAGCGACTGCCGCCTGATCTGCGCCCACAGCTTGAAACCCTGATCGAGCGCGGGAGCCTGAATGAGGCAAGTTTCGCGGACACAGAGACATGGGCTGCCGCAATCGCCCTCGCTCGCGTGGATGCGACGGGCGACCCTGCCAATGGTGTTGATCGCGCGTTGATCGAAGCCTTTTCCGGACGTCCGGTGCGCGAGCTGGAGGGTGCACCTGCTCAGCTGGCAATCTTTGACCGCCTGACCGAGGCTCAGCAGCGTACCATGCTTGCGTCCGTGGTGCGCGAGAGCGAACGCACCCGTAAAGACCCAACCCGTCTCCAGCGCGCTTGGCTAGCGGGAGATAGCGTCGTGATTGAGCAATCCACCCAAGAAGGCTTTCTTGCCGATCCTGTCTTGCGGGAAGCACTGCTCACCGGTCGCAACCGGCGCTGGGCAAGCGCTCTTGCACCGGTTCTTGCCAAAGCCCCTCGCCCGCTGATTGCGGTTGGCACAGCGCATCTGGTCGGGCCGGACGGGCTCGCCGCGCTGCTCGCCGCGCAAGGCTACCGGATCCGGCGCCTGTCCCCGCCCTAAAGCGGTTGCCAATCGGGCATTCTCTCTCTAAGGGGCCGCGCTTCGGCGCTTCCGGTCATCCCTGGAGGCGGTTGCGCCGTGATGACTATTCTAGAAACACGCATTCGAAAGGCATACGTATGAGCGAGACTCTCACGCTGCCGGCCGAAGCGCGCGAACGGGCTGGCAAGGGAGCCTCCCGAGCACTTCGCCGCGAAGGTCGGACCCCTGCTGTCATCTATGGCGGCAAGGAAGAATCCACCATGATCCACGTGGAGCAGAAGGAACTGGTCCGTCAGCTGATGACCGGTCACTTCATGAACTCGGTTGTCAATATCGAGATCGGTGGCACGACCGTCCGCACCCTGCCCAAGGATGTCGCTTTTCACCCGGTGACCGACCGTCCGACCCATGTCGACTTCCTGCGCCTGACGGGCGACAGCAAGGTCGAAGTGCAGGTCCCAGTGGTGTTCATCAACGAAGCCGCTTCGCCTGGCCTCAAGAAGGGCGGTGTGCTCAACATCGTGCGCCATGAGCTCGATCTCTATTGCCCGAACGCTGACATTCCCGATGAAATCCAGATCGATGTCACCGGCCGCGAAATCGGCGATTCAATCCACATCAGCGATGTGGCTCTGCCCCGGGGCGTTACCAGCGTGATCACCGACCGCGACTTTACCATCGCGACCCTGATCGCGCCGTCGGGCCTGAAGAGCAGCGAAGGCGAAAGCGCCGCCTGATTTTCGGCGCAAGGCTGACAGCATTCGCAACGCCGGGCTTCCTTGAAGAGGGAAGTCCGGCGTTTCCGTGTTCAGCTCAGGCAGAGCAGGAACACCAGAGGCCCTGACCAAGGAGCGACGAAGAACCAGAAGCGATCCGTCAGGGACGGCGCATCTTTCGCATCCATCCGTTTCGCGACCCGCGTGACAAGGATTTGGTAACCCACGCCGATCAGCACCCACAGGCCGAAAGAAACCAATATGTCCTGCCCATCGCCCGCCGCGACGCCCGGCATCCCCGCAAGGCGCAGAAACAGGCTGACCGGCCCTAGAGTCATGAGGAACACCATCGAAGTCAGCAGTCTCGGCTCCCTGAAGCCATTTCGCCACCGTTGGGCAATGCATCGCGCAAACGGGTACGCCGGAGCCTCAAGCCAGACGATGAGCTTGTTTCCACCCGAATTCTCGATCGACGGGAGAGTTGCACAAACTTCACGACGACGCGGTTGATAAATCGCCCACAGACTCTAAGTCGCGTGTGATGCAGATCTGGGTCGGCCTCGGAAATCCTG
>JBJTTE010000111.1:0-2872 GCA_046080005.1 Erythrobacter sp. | reverse complement strand
GCGCCATCCGGGTTGACGCGCGAGTTCAGTGCGATGCGCAGATCGGCCGGGATGAACTGGGCACGGGTCGGATCGATCGTGAAGCCGGTCGCGGGCGCCTGCGCCGGGGTCGGCGCGAGCTGCTGCTGCAGGCGCGATTCGGTGTAGGCACCGAACACGTTCAGGCGGGTCTTGTCCGAGAACTCGTACGAGCCGACCGTGACGAAGTTGTAACGGTCATACGGCAGCTGGACGAGGTTGTCCGGCGCGAAGTTGTAACGCGACGAACCGTTGGCACGGATCGGCAGGCCGCAGAAGCTGCCCGTCGCGCCGGTGATGGAGCCCGACCCGAGGCTGGTGAAGTTCGGGGTCAGTGCGCCCTGGTCGTTGAACGACAGGTTGCCGGCGTTGACCGCAACGCCCGGAGTGGCAGCGTTACAGTCGGTGTTGGCTGCGGCGAACTGGCCGGGCAGCAGGGTCGACAGGTTGCGGAAGGCGTTGCCGGGGGAGCTCACGCTGCCCCACGGACCGGTTGCCGAGCCGCCGCCACCAACCGCGGTGTAGGTCGAGCCGGGACGGACGTCGTCAGGCGTGAGGGCCAGATAGACTTCCTGGCTGACCGGATCGTAGAGGGTCGTGCCCGAGATGCGGGTGAAGTCGTAACGGCCGGTGCTGATCGCTTCGCGGTTGTAGTAGTTGGCCGACACGACGAGGTTGCCGCGGCCGTCGGCGAAGTTGCCGCCGAGCACGATGCCGTACGAATATTCGTTGCCGGTGCCGTCTTCGTTGAGGCCGTACTGGCCGTTCAGCTCGACGCCTTCGAAGTCGTCAGCCAGAACGAAGTTCACGACGCCGCCGATGGCGTCCGAACCGTACACGGCCGACGCACCGCCGGTCACCACTTCGACCTGACGGATCAGCTGGACGGGAATGAGCGAGATGTCGACAACGCCGGTCGTGGTCGACGGGGGCAGACGCTCGCCGTTGAGCAGGATCAGGGTACGCTGCGGGCCAAGGCCGCGAAGGTCGATCGTGCCGAAGGTGCCCGACGGGTTGTTCGACGAGGTGGTCGCACCCGGGACGACCTGCGGAAGGTCATTGAGCAGCGTTTCGAGGGTCTGGGTGCCGGTGAGCTGGATCTGCTCGGCGGTCACGACCGTGACGGGGCTCGGCGCATCGAGGTCGGGACGCGCGATGCGCGAGCCGGTGACGATGATGTTGGCCGGCGCTTCCGCCTCTTCGGAATCGGTCTGGTCCTGCGCGAAGGCAGGCGCGGCGGCGAGCATCAGACCGAGCGCGATCGGTGCAGTGCCAGCCTTCAGGATCGAAGTCTTTCTCATGTGTGGTTCAGTCCCCTGTTCGTCCGGCCGGGAGCCGGAACAATCTGGTGTATAGATCGCACGTTGGCGGGCCGTTGGACGGCCTTCACCCCTGCGTCTGCGTGCGAAATGCTCTATCAGGCGCAATTCTCGCAAACGAAAACGCTTCTATCCGCCCCGTTTGACGAAATTCTGTGTCAATGTTGCAACACCGGGACATGGCGGATTTGACAGGGGGCCCGCGCGCTCGCTTGACCTGCCCTGTCCGGGTGCTAACGTTTACGCAAACGGAAGGCATTTTCGGGAGAGGTCATGAGCGCTGCATATATTGTCGAAGCCGTCCGCACCGCGGGCGGTCGCCGGGGCGGGCGTCTGGCCGGCGTGCACCCGGTCGACCTGCTCGCCAAGTCGCTGGATGCGATCGTCGAGCGCTCAGGGATAGACCCCAAGGCGATCGACGATGTCGTGACCGGCTGCGTCAGCCAGGCGGGCGAGCAGGCGCTTCAGGTCGGCCGGATGGGCGTGCTGGCGAGCAAGTTGCTCCCGCAGTCGACCCCCGCCGTCACCATCGACCGCCAGTGCGGCTCCAGCCAGCAGGCGATCCAGTTCGCCGCGCAGGCGGTTATGAGCGGCACGCAGGATGTCGTCATCGCCAGCGGCGTCGAGAGCATGACCCGCGTGCCGATGGGCTCCAACGTCACGCTCCACGCCAAGGAAGGCCTCTATGGCAAGGCGGCGGGCCTCGAAGAGAAGTTCCCCGGCATCACCTTCAGCCAGTTCATGGGCGCCGAGATGATCGTCAAGAAGCACGGCTTCACCAAGGATCAGCTCGATGAATTCGCCTATGGCAGCCACCAGAAGGCGATCGCCGCGACCACGGCCGGTGCCTTTGAACGCGAGATCGTGGGCGTCGAGGTCGAGACGCCGGAAGGCACCCAGCTGCACACCGTCGATGAAGGCATCCGCTTCGATGCGTCGCTGGAAGGCATCGCGGGCGTCAAGCTGCTCTCGCCCGATGGCGCGATCACCGCGGCCTCGTCGAGCCAGATCTGCGACGGCTCCTCGGCGGTGCTGGTGGTGAGCGAGGCGGCGCTGAAGGCCCACGGGCTGACCCCGCTGGCGCGCATCCACAATCTCACCGTCACCGCCGGCGACCCGGTAATCATGCTCGAGGAACCGCTGTTCGCGACCGACCGGGCGTTGCAGCGTGCCGGCATGAGCATCGACGATATCGACCTGTTCGAAGTCAACGAGGCCTTCGCCAGCGTGCCGCTCGCCTGGCTCAAGCACACCGGGGCCGACCCCGAAAAACTCAACGTCCACGGCGGGGCGATCGCGCTCGGCCACCCGCTGGGCGCGTCGGGCACCAAGCTGATGGCGACGCTGGTTCACGCGCTGGGCCGCCACGGCAAGAAGTACGGCCTCCAGACCATGTGCGAAGGCGGCGGCGTTGCCAATGTGACCATCATCGAGAGACTTTGATTCTCTCGCGCAAACCTTTAGAATATCAGGAGAAAACAATGGAAGTTTCAGCCAATACCCCTGCCGTCGTCACCGGCGGTGCCTCGGGACTC
>JBJTTE010000110.1:0-5048 GCA_046080005.1 Erythrobacter sp. | reverse complement strand
CTGCCGCTCCCGCCTTTCGACCCGATCCGATTACTCAGGATGAGGCCGCTGCCATGTTCCGGGCAGTCCTCAATCTATTCGGCAAATGGGAGCTGACCGACGAGCAGGCGGCAACCCTGCTCGACATGCCGGTGCGCTCGTATCGCCGATGGAAGGCGGAAGGACCGGGACGCGTTTCGCGTGACGGTCGTGCGCGTCTGTCCAACCTCATGGGCATTCACAAGGCGCTTCGGATCATCTTTTCGGAGGCAACCCGCGGCTATTCATGGATCAGGGCGGCTAACGATGCGTTCGGCGGAGCCAGTGCGCTCGACGTAATGCTGGGAGGCGAGCTCACCGACATCATGCGGGTGCGTCGCTATCTCGACGCTGAACGCGGTGGCTGGTGAGCGTATCGGCAGATATTCCGATTTCTCGAGTTGAGTGGAAGGGCGCTGTCAGGATCATCCGCAGCGCCTTTCCGCCCATCGATCTGTTCGAAGACATCGCTGATCCAGCCGACTGGCCGCTGCTGATCTCAGCAGAGCAGAAAACCAATCCTCGCATCATGGCGACGATCGGCAATCTCGACCTCGTTCCGGTTGACCGGCGCGTCGGCGGCAACGGGGCCTCTTACCTCATGGCGCCATTCACGCACGTCAGCACTGACCGGCCGAGCCGCTTCACCGATGGCAGCTACGGCGTGCTCTACGTTGGCGACCGGTTCGAAACTGCACTGTTCGAGACGATCCACCACCATGCCCGCTTCATGGCGCGAACCAAGGAATCGCCTGGCTGGACCTCGCAGTTCCGGGAAATCGTCATGTCAGTCGATGCAGACTTGCATGATCTCCGAACTCCGGCGGTTGAATCGGTTCCGGTGCTCGATCCCGACAACTACGCGGCATCCCAAACAGTCGCGCGGCAACTCAAGGGCGCGGGATCGGACGGGATTGCTTACCCGAGCATCCGGCATCCCGGTGGGGAATGTGTCGCGCTCTTCTACCCAGACTGCGCGTCGAACGCCCTACAGGGCCGGCACCTCGACTATCACTGGGATGGCGCGCGCGTTGATCTCGTGCGTGATGACGGATCAGGGGCTGTTTTCCGTATCGTCGATTTGCCGTCCGATCCTGTCTGACCGTAGACGGCGTTTCCAGCCGAGTGCTGTAGGGTCTCCGAGCGCAAATGGCGGCCAGCAGACTCATGTCTGCGAACCAGCCTTCACGAGTTCATGGAGGGCTTTGTCCGGCGACACCGGGCCCTTGTACAACGGGCTACACGGTGTCTCCGCTAGCTTGGCGGAAATCGCCAGGAGGTCGTCATCGTCGCCCTTTTCATAGGCATAGGCGGCCAGCCAGAATTCGGCCTGCTTAACGAACTCATTGAGGATGCCGACGACGCTCCGGTTCGCAGTTTTCGCGTACTGGACCTTGTCCATTCGCCAGACTTTACGGGCAATAAATTCGCTTGGGGCGCCATGCTCCTTCAGAACCCGCGCCAATTGTGCCGGGAACCTTCTAGCAAGTGTGGCCGCTGGGGCCAGCGGCATAAGCACAGGAAGCAGCGTGCGCTCAGAAACCAGCAAAGCGACTTGCGGCTTCCAGAACAGGACGGTGGCATACCAGTTGCCCAGCGACGTATCGCTCTGCCCAGGGGCAACGATTTCCGGTTTGATCCTATCAAGCAGCTTTTTTGTGCAATGGAGGTGGAACATGCCGACCTAGGATAGTGTTCGCTGCTCCGCGCGTCCACGGCCCACCCCCGTCATGTCGACGGAGTAGCTATCCCCGAATGTCAGCCGGCAAAGCGAGTCAAGCGATGCTTAACTTCACTCGCAGGAAGGCGGCAGCGCGGATGGGCATAAAGTTGGGTTAGGCCACTGTGCAACCGATCGAAATCTACGTGGGCACCATCGGCCATCTGGTCGAATAGCCATAGAACTCCGTGCATGGCGATCTGTTCGGCAGCGGCCAGTTCTCGCAGGATTCCATCACCGGTCAGCAGCGTCCATGTCCGAGACTCCGCAAGTACGAAAGCAAAGGTGTCGGGCACTGAGAGCTTCTGATGCTGGCGATTAACTCCGGTCGCGCGCCGCAGTTCAGATGCCGTGAGCTCCTCAACCCGCAGTCCAAGCGCCCTCAGCCTGTCGCCGAGTTCCCCCTGCAGTTCACGAACGTAAAGGAGATCAGGTACCGCGAACTCGAATGGCAGCAGGAACATCTCATCGAGAAGGTTCGCCCGTTCGAGGTCGATGAGGACCGAAGTATCGGATACCAGGACAGCCACCGATCAGGCTGCCACCTGATCCAGTCGCCGGTCGAGTTCACGCACGGAAATGCCGAGCAACTCGGCGGCTCGCGATTCTCCGATTACGCCTTCGGCCAGAGCGCGATAGCATAGCCGCTCGAAGCGCCGAGGCTCTTCCAGTTCCGGCCGCATGCTCTCCGGTTCTTCAAAAGGCGCCGTACGCCATCCTCGCTCGGCGAAAACTTTGAAGAGGCGGGCGCATGCCGCTTGGTTGATGATACCCAGATCCTTGCAACGATAGGCTAGCGCCTGAATGCTGACCCCAAACAGTTTCTTGAGTGCAACCAGCTCGCCTATGCTGATCGAGGAACGATGAGCGCCGACTTCGGCGCGTAGCACGTCTGCTGGCATCAGGAATGCACCGGCGAAACGATGCGCGGCCCTTTCCTCATCCACGCCACCAGCAGGAGCAATGACCATATGGCCAAGCTCATGCGCTAGGTTGAAGCGCTTGCGCTCCGACCAAGAGCTTCGCTTGATGACTATGACGCGCGCCGCATCGTTGCCCTTGCGCCGTACCTTGGCGGCAAGTCCGTCCACGTCGTCGAGATCGAGCGACAGCACCTTGATGCCGCGTTCCTCCAACAATTCGGCAAGATGCGGGATGGGGTCGTTGCCAAGTCCCCAGTCGTCTCGCACGGAACGGGCTGCATCCTCAGCATCGCGAACATCGGCCACCGGGTGCGGAGCACTTCGTGGCTGCTCCCATTCAACACTCCGCATCTGGAGCATGTCCTCGACCGCGAGATAGCGTTCGAGCATGTGGATGGCTCGCGCCTCGAGCATGGCTTCCTCGCGAGAAGACGTTCCGACCTTCTTGCGAAAGTCCACGCCCTCCAGCGTCAGTTCGTCCTCGCTTAAAAGGTATTCCTCGGAAACCGCTAATGCCCGGGCAAGCGCGATTAGTACGCGAGAACTCGGCATATCCTCGTTTCGCTCATACTTGCCAATAGCCTGGGCAGACACAACGCCATCCATCGTATCGGCCAACGCACGCAGCGACAGGCCGGACGCCGACCTCGCAACCTTTAGCTTGTTCCCGATCATGATGGTCTCCTTCATTGACCTCCGCAGGTCAGTTTCCATAAATGATATATGGAGCCAATTTTGTAAACCGAAACCTCTTGAAATGCGGTAAATCGATCCTAAGTTTCGGTCATGATCGCGATTCTATTGACTTTTGTAAACCGACGGCGCGGGGGGCCGGTCTCTGCCCGGTTTGCGATGATGAGCCGGAAAGAAGTGGGCTATGGGACTGAGTAACACGCAACTGCGATACTATGACAGCAACGTGCTGCGCTTGCCGGGGGACA
The DNA here is from genome assembly GCA_046080005.1 of Erythrobacter sp. Classification (GTDB taxonomy): domain Bacteria; phylum Pseudomonadota; class Alphaproteobacteria; order Sphingomonadales; family Sphingomonadaceae; genus Erythrobacter. The sequence continues at coordinate 1,446 of JBJTTE010000110.1, read as the reverse complement.
AGCGGAAGGAATATCATGCGCAGGTCGACCGGCTGATCACCGAGCTGTGCAAGAGCGTCCGCGACAAGACCGAAATCAAGATCACCAAGGTGGTGAAGGCGGGCTCCTTCGCCAAGTTCACTATCTTGCGCCGGACGGCGTCGGATCCGGTGGACGTCGATGTAGTATTCTACATCTCAGGACGCGACGCGACCAAGGAAACCCTCGATAGCCTCAGCGCAACGAACTATGACCTGCTGGTCAAAATCTATCCAAACAAATCGGTCGAGGACTTCGAGATCCAGCACAAGGCCGCCACGGTGAAGTTCGTGGGATCGGGCCTCAGCGTCGATATCGTACCCGTGGTCGAGGATGCCGGCAGGCCAGGATTTGGTTGGCAGTATGACATTCACGATGGTTCGAAGATCCAGACCTGCGCGCCCTGCCAGATCCAGTTCGTGCGTGATCGCAAGAACCAGGACGGCGATTTCCGCACGCTCGTGCGCATGGCGAAGAAGTGGCGCAACTATGCCGAAATCAAGCCACTCAAGTCGTTCGCCATCGAACTGATCATGGCGCACGTCCTCGCGACGCAGGGCAAGGCAGGCAGCATCGAACAGCGCTTTCGCAACTTCCTCCTCTATATCGCCCAATCGGGTCTGAAGGAGGAAATCCGCTTCCCAGAAAACACCTCACCTTTCAGATCTTTTTCCGATTCCGTCGTGATCCTCGATCCGGTTTACAGCCTCAACAATGTCGCCAGCCGGATTTCAGAAACGGAACGCAAGGAAATCGTCGCTGCGGCACAGGAAGCCTGGGAGGCAGCAAACTTCGCGTCTGTGGAAGACGACATTGGGGTCTGGAAGGAAATCTTCGGCCCTGGCTTCAAGGTGGAGGACTGATCATGAGCCAGACGCGAACGGCATCCGCCACCTATACGACGACCGACGTTGAGAATGTCGTGCGCCGTGTGAAGGCCGATCTTACCATGATCGCCGACAGCACTGGTGCGTGGACGGCCCAGCAAGCCGCCGATTATGCCCATGACATTGAGGTGCTGGCCAAGGCGGGCTATCTGGCTTGGGTCGATCTCACCCTGCTGCAATATGGGGTCGAGAAGAAGGCCACCCGGTTCAATGTCGATACAAATGCCAGCGGCCTGACCACAAGCCGCCCGGGCGGCGTGCTCTGGCCCCGCCTGCCGGGTGCGACGCTGCGGATCATCATCAGCTATACCGCCGCTTATACCGAGGAAGCGCGCCAGAAGACGAGCGGTAAGCTCAAGATCGGATGGACTACATCCTATGATGACACCAGCCATTCTAGCCTGAGTTCTTCGGGCGGTCGCAACTATGTCAGCAATGCCTATGGCATGCAGCGCAAGGATTGGGCCGCATGAGCCAGCCAAGCATCTTCGATAGCGAAATGGCGCTGCCCAGCGATGTTCTGGCCGGTCGAGAGAAGCGG
>JBJTTE010000109.1:0-14528 GCA_046080005.1 Erythrobacter sp. | reverse complement strand
GGCCGCCGTGCATTCGATGCCGATTCTGCCGTCTATGCCGCGCTCGGCGGATCGGCACTGGTCGGCTCGGGCCTGGGCGACCTTGGCCAGAACGAGATCGACCGGCTGGCAACCGGCCGCAAGCTCGGCTTCGACTTCGGGATTGAGGATGCGGTCTTCACCTTGACCGCGCAGACCCGCTCGGAAGATGTGAACGACCAGCTCTATCTGTTCGCTGCCAAGCTCGGCATGCCGCGCTGGGACAAGGAACCGGTGCTGCGCGCCAAAGCCGCAGCAGAGCTGGCCTACAACACCTTCTCGACCAGTCCCGGCGGGGTGCTGGGCCGCGATCTCGACTATCTCGTGACCGGCGGCGACAAGCGCTTCGCCACGCCCGATCCGGCGACCCTCAAGGCAGCGACGCCCGAGGCCTTCAAGCAGGTGTGGGAGCCGCTGTTGACGGAAGGGCCCATAGAGGTGCTGGTGTTTGGCGAGTTCGATCAGCCAAAGGTGATCGAACAGCTGCGTCTGACCTTCGGGGCCTTGCCTGCACGCGAACCGATCGCGCCCGAGATTGCCGCGCGGGTTCCGGCCTTTGCGCCTCCTGCCGACAAGCCGACGGTCGTCACCCATCGCGGCGATGCCAACCAGGCGGCGGCGGTCGTCGCGTGGCCGAGCGGCGGCGGCATCGAGCTCTTGCGCGAAAGCCGCCAGCTCGAAATCCTCACCCAGCTGTTCAACAACCGCCTGCTTGACGCGATGCGCGAACGCGCCGGGGCAAGCTACTCGCCGCAGGTCTTTTCAAACTGGCCGACTGATCTTGCCAGCGGCGGACGGATCACCGCACTCGCCCAGCTCCAGCCCGAATTCGTGCCGGTGTTCTTTGCCGAGGCTGACCGGATCGCCAAGGATCTGGCCGCCAATCCGCCCACAGCCGACGAGCTGGCGCGGGTGACCGAGCCGCTCAGCCAAATGATCCGCCGTGCGTCCACCGGCAATCGCTTCTGGCTCTACCAGCTTGAAGGGTCGACCACGGACCCGGGGCGAATAGCGCTCCTGTCTTCGCTGCTGGCCGACTATTCGCGGACCAGTCCGCAGGCGATGCAGTTTCTGGCCGAACGCTATTTTGGCAAGGCGTCGCCTTACCGGCTGGCGATCATCCCCGAAGGTCAGACCCTTGCCACCGCGCCGCCCCCGCTGGCCGGCACGAATGCTGCGCACGGATCGATGAAGGCACGCTGATCGCTGCGCCTTCTTCGTCGGAACGGGAAATAAAGTTTTTCGAAGCGGCATTGCTGCTTTACAATTCCGTCCGCGCTCCTGTAGCGGGCGCCGCCGCGCGTTGTGGCGCTGCTCGACCCAGATAAGGAAAGAACCGCAGACGTGCCTGAGACCTGGACCCCGGATAGCTGGAAGGCGCATGAAGCGCGCCACCTGCCGCACTACGAGGATGCAGCAGAGCTGGCGGAAGCGGAACGGACCCTCTCCTCCTATCCCCCGCTGGTGTTTGCGGGTGAGGCGCGCGCGCTCAAGGCTGATCTCGCGCAGGTCGCGGGCGGCCACGGCTTCCTGCTGCAAGGCGGGGACTGCGCAGAGAGCTTCGCCGAGTTCCACCCCATTAATATCCGCGACACTTTCCGCGTGCTGCTGCAGATGGCGGTCGTCATGACCTTTGCCAGCAAGCGTCCGGTGGTAAAGGTCGGGCGCATGGCCGGGCAATTCGCCAAGCCGCGCTCTTCGCCCACCGAAACCATCGGTGATGTGACCCTGCCGAGCTATCTGGGCGACAATATCAACGGGATCGAGTTTGATCCGGTTTCCCGCCGCAATGATCCGCAGCGGATGGTGCGCGCGTTCTCGCAGGCGGCGGCCACACTCAACCTGCTGCGCGCCTTTGCGGGCGGGGGCTATGCCAACTTGCGGCAGGTTCACCAATGGACGCTCGATTTCATGGGCCGCACGCCGTGGACCGAGAAGTTTGCGCAGATGGCCGACCGGATCGGCGAGGCGCTCGACTTCATGGAAGCCTTCGGGGTTGATCCCGGCACCGTGCCGCAATTGCAGGGCACCAGCTTTTACACCAGCCACGAGGCGCTGTTGCTGCCCTACGAGCAGGCGATGACGCGCCGGGATTCGCTGACCGGGGATTGGTACGCGACCAGCGCGCATATGCTGTGGATCGGCGATCGCACCCGCTTTCCGGGTTCGGCGCATATCGAATTTGCCCGCGGGATCGGCAATCCGCTGGGCATGAAGTGCGGGCCTTCGCTTGAGCCAGATGCGCTGCTGCGCTTGCTCGATGACCTCAATCCCGGCCGCGAGGCAGGGCGGATCACGCTGATCAGCCGCTTTGGGCATGATAAGGTCGGAGAGGGCCTGCCCAAGCTGGTGCGCGCGGTGCTGCGTGAAGGGCACCCTGTGGTGTGGTCATGCGATCCGATGCACGGCAACGTCGTCAAGTCGGACAGCGGCTTCAAGACCCGCCCGTTTGACCGGATTCTGCGCGAAGTGAAGGGCTTCTTCGCGGTCCATCGCGCCGAAGGCTCGCACCCCGGTGGCATCCACATCGAGATGACCGGGCAGGACGTGACCGAGTGTGTCGGCGGGGCTGTCGCGATTACCGACGAGCGCCTTGGCGACCGCTATCACACCCATTGCGACCCGCGCCTCAACGCCGAACAATCGCTCGAATTGGCGTTCCTGGTGGCGGAGATGCTCAACGAGGCGGCCGGCACTGCCGATACCGAGGTCAGCGCGCACGCGGCTTGATGGGGTGGTGCGGTGGCGCCGGTCCACCGGCGGTATGGTGCAAAATCCTGACTTGCGGACGCATTTTTCGCGAGCGCCCAACTCGCCTTACGTCTTTTTCGATCCACACTGCGCTGGCATGATCCTATTGTCCGGCGTAAGGCGAGGCAAGGAGGGCGCGGGGTGCATCGCAGCGAACACCAGATGGCCAAGGCGAACGACGGCGCGGTTACCGCTGCGGCGGACCGCTTCCACGCCACCCGGGCTTTGACCGAGGCGCTGGTCGCTCCGCTCAGCGATGCCGATGCCAGCATCCAGTCGATGGAGGATGCCTCGCCCGGCAAGTGGCATCTGGCGCATACGACGTGGTTCTGGGAAACCTTCGTGCTGCGCGAGCATGCTCCCGGATACCGCCTGCATGACGAAGGCTGGCCGTTGCTGTTCAATTCCTATTACGAGGCGGAAGGGGCGCGGATTTCTCGCGCGGCGCGGGGGCTGCTGTCGCGTCCGTCGCTGGCCGAGGTGCTCGAATGGCGTGCGCTGGTGACCGAAGCGGTGGAGCCACTGCTGGGGAACCCCGCGCTCGCTGAACTGATTGCTTTGGGCATTGCCCACGAGGAGCAGCATATCGAGCTGCTGCTGACCGACATCAAGCACGCGCTGTTCCAGAACCCGCTCGGCCCAGCGATGTGGGAGGGGCCAGCCAGGCCTGCTGTCGCGCCAGCTGGGCCGCTCGGCTGGCATCACCATCCCGGCGGGATCGCGCTGGTCGGCCAGCAAGAGGCGGCGGATGCCGGGTCCTTTGCCTTCGATAATGAAGGTCCGCGCCACCGCGTGCTGTTGGAACCTTTCGCGCTCGCTGACCGGCTGGTGACCAATCGCGAGTGGGCGGCATTCATCGCTGATGGCGGCTATCGTAATGCGCGTCTGTGGTTGGCGGACGGCTGGGGCTGGGTCCAGCGCGAAGGGATTGCCGCGCCGCTCTATTGGCGCGAAGATGAGCACTTCACCCATCAGGGCTGGCAGGCGCGCGAGGCTGACGCACCGGTGACGCACATCTCGTTGTATGAGGCTGATGCCTATGCGACCTGGGCCGGGGCGCGGCTGCCGACCGAGTGCGAGTGGGAGGCGATCGCGCGCGGGCAGGACGGCGCGTCCACCGTGCCAGCGCATGACCCGGCGGGAGGTAACCAGCTTGACGGTGCCGCGCCGCCCTTGCCGCTGGGCAGTTCAGGCCTGTTTGGCGATGGCTGGCAATTCACCCGCTCGGCCTATCTGCCTTATCCCGGCTTTCGCGTCGCCGAGGGCGCAGTCGGCGAGTATAATGGCAAGTTCATGAGCGGGCAGGTGGTGCTGCGCGGGGCAAGCTGCGCGACGGTGCGCGGGCATGCGCGGGCGTCGTACCGCAATTTCTTCTACCCCTATCAACGCTGGCAGTTCACCGGACTGCGGTTGGCGAAGGACGTCTGACGCGATGCCGCATACCGGTCTGAGATTGGTCAATCGTGATGCCGAAGGGGTTGATCTGGCGTTCCGCGCCGACGTGTTGGCGGGGCTGGCAGAGCCGCAAAAAGCGATACCGGCGCGCTGGTTCTATGACGATGCGGGTTCTCGGCTGTTTGAAGATATCACGCGGCTTCCCGAATATTATCCAACCCGCGCAGAAACCGAGATCCTTACCGATCGTGCCACCGAGATTGCCAAGTTGATCGGCGAGAGCCGCGCGGTGATTGAGTTCGGTTCGGGCTCGTCGGTAAAGACCCCGCTGCTGCTCTCGGCCATCAGCCCTTCCGCCTATGTGCCGCTCGATATCGCAGGCGATTTTCTGCGCGCGTCGTCAGCCGCGCTGTCGGCAAAATTTCCGGGCCTGCCGGTCTACCCGGTCGAAGCCGATTTCATGCGCCGGGTCGAACTGCCCGGCGAGGTTGCGGACTTGCCCAAGCTCGGCTTCTTCCCCGGCTCGACCATCGGCAATATGATCGCGCGCACGGCGACCGACTTGCTGCGCTCGATGCGCGCCACCCTTGGCAAGGGTGCGCTGCTGCTGGTCGGCATGGATCTGGTCAAGGACGAGGATGTCCTGATCGCCGCCTATGATGATGCGGCAGGCGTCACCGCGCGGTTCAATCTCAACCTCCTCGCGCGCATCAACCGCGAGGTTGAGGGCGATATTCCGCTCGATGCCTTTGCTCATGAGGCGCGCTGGAATGATCCCTTTGCGCGGATCGAGATGCATCTGGTGGCCAAGGCTGATGTGAGCTTCAGCGTCAGTGGCCAGACATTCGCTCTGCGGCGCGGCGAGACCATCCACACGGAGAACAGCCACAAGTTCACCAAGCGCTCCGCTCAGATGCTGCTCGGGGCAGGTGGCTGGGAACCGCGTGCGCGCTGGACGGACGCGGCGCGGCAGTTTGCGCTGGTGTTGGCCGAGGCCGCAGCGCCGCGCTCGGCACCCTGAAACCTCTGCGCCTCACGCGCGTTGGCGCGGGATGGACGCCAATTGCGATATTCTGATCATCGGCGGCGGCATGGCGGGGCTCTCCGCCGCGGCGGCCCTCACGCCAACCCGGGCGCGCATCATTGTGCTCGACAAGGGGCGCGGTCCGGGTGGGCGCATGGCGGCCCGTCGGGTCGAGATCGGCTGCTCGCAGATCAGCTTTGATCACGGCGCACAGTATTTTACCGCACGCGATCCGGCCTTTTGCGAAGCCGTGAGGGCATGGGAGGCCGCTGGTGTCGCTGCGCGCTGGGCTGCCGCAGGCGAGGATGCCTGGGTCGGCACGCCGGGGATGAACGCCTGTATCAAGGCGATGGCAGAGCCGCTTGATGTGCGTTGGGGCGTTCGCGCCGAGCATATCTGGCGCGATGGGTCGTACTGGCGGATCGTGGCGGGCGAGCAGCATTTCTCCGCACCGACTATGCTTATTGCCGTGCCCGCCGAGCAGGCGGCCGTTTTGCTCGCAGACGCCGCGCCCGACCTCGCGGCAGTGGCAGCCGCGGTTCGGTCGGCACCGTGCTGGGCTGTGATGGCGGCCTTAGCAGCGCCGCTCGCCTATGCCGCTGATACGTTCCGTCCGGATAAGGGCCCGATCAGCTGGGCGGCGCGCAACGCGGCCAAGCCGGGCCGCTCAGGCGCAGAGACCTGGGTGATCCATGCCAGCCCGGCGCGCAGCCGCGCGCTGCTCGATTGGCCCAAGGAGCGCGTTGCCGAGACCCTGCTTGCCGATTTCTTCGCAGCGTCAGGCATTGCTCCGAGCGCGCCCGCTCACGTGGATGCGCATCGCTGGCTCTACGCGCTGCCGCAAGCGCTTGCGGGTGACGCGGCGCGCTTCGATCCGGCGCTCCGGATCGGGATCGCTGGCGATTACCTCCACTCCCCACGGGTCGAGGGAGCTTGGCTATCTGGTCGAGAGCTGGCGCAGGCGGTCGCGCGCGCCCCGCTCATCAGCGCAGCCTAGCTCTGCATCAGCGCCGCGTGGCTTTCCTCGATGACCGTGACGATGCGGTCCATGTCGGCCGCCAGCCGAGTGGTCATGGTGGCATCATCCATCTGGTTGAAGGCCGTGACCTGCGGCATTGACAGACCAACCCGCAAGGTCGCGCCCCAGCGTCCATCAGGAAGCTTGACGCATTTGACCGGCTGTCCGAGCCGCACGTCATGGGCCACCAGCGCCTTGTGCAGCGCCACCGCGTGATCGAAGTCGGGCGAGCCGGGCAGGGATCGCAGATCGATTGTCGAGAGCGTGCGCATCTCGATCGGGTGGGCATCCCCTTCAGCCAAGGCGCCCGGTTCGTATGGCGCGAGGCGCCGACCGCCGAGCCGATCGACGAAGGCAGCACGCACCGCCGCATGAAACGCCAGCACAACCCGCTCGACCCGCGCGATGGGGATGGCCTGAAACCGCTCGAGTTCAAAGATGCTGGCCGCTAGCCGCAATAGCAGACCGAGGTTTGCCTCATCGGGCAATTGCTCGGTACCGGGCCATTCAGCCGGCCACTCCGCGCGGCGAAAGATATTCGCCAGACCGCTTGGCAATTCAGCGGCCCCGGCGATCACCGCTTGCGGCACCAGAGCAAGACCGCTGAATGGCGGCCCCCCCATGAATTTCGACCCGGTCAGCATGACAATGCAGCCGCGCTGCAGATAGTCGTCAATCGCTGTGCTGGTGATCCGTGCCTGACAGGCATCGACGATGAAGCTGACCGCCGCGCCAAAGCGCGCGATCAATGCATCAATGTGATCGAGGTGAGGAACCACCAGTCCCGTCTTGCTGCCGTGCAGGACATGGACCAGCGAATGCCGCCCATCGGCGTGGGCTTCTGCAACGCCGCGTTCGATCGCCTCGGCCATTTCGCTGGCGCGATAGGCGCGGCCGGCATCGTCGCGGACCGGGATGTTGAACAGCTCGACGCGGGCAGGCAGCGTCCTGCCGATGGGAGCGCCCTTGGTAACCTCGATGCCGCGTGCGGTCTGGTCAGCGAAGAACTTGCCGCTGGCGGAGAAAACGCAGCCCGACCCGACTTCGTCTGCCCCGAGCAGAATATTGCGGATGCCCCTTTGGCTCCGCGCCTTGGCGTGCGCGAGGCCGAGATATTCAAGATCGGTGCCCGACGCTGCGAACACCACGCTCGTCGGCACCGTCACGCCATAGGCTGCAAGGACGCGGGCTCGCAGTGCATCAAGCGCTGCGGCATAGCCCTGCGCTGTCAATCGCAGGTCCGGCGCGATCGCGGCAAGGCGCGCCTCGCAGTGGGCGTAGGCTGCAGCAGAGATATCGTTGGCGGTTGAGGAGGCATAGGCGATGGTGTCTACCGGCCAGGGCGAGCTCATGTACTGGTTGCGGCGGGTCACCGGGTCGATCACGATGCGCGCATCGCCACCTTCGCTCAGCACCTCGCCGACGCTGCGGACCTGGGACGCTTGATCTGCAGCGGTGCGAATGTCCATTTCCGTCATGGCGAGCCCCTTAGCCCATCTGTGTGTCACAAGGGTAGCGGTTGATTTTCGCGGCTGTTGATCCCTATAGGCGCGCTCGCTCCGCTCCAATATCGAGACACCTGTGACCCCCCCGATCCGCCCGACCCACATTCCCGCTGAGGCCAAGCAGCGCCTTACCACCCTGTTCATTGCCAAGCATGCGATGGGTGATGGGTCGCTCCATCCCGAAGACGGAAACCACGCGATTTATCACCACGAGGTGCGCACCATTCTTGAGGGACTGGGCATCGGGTTGAAGGTCGCAAACAGCTACAACGCTCTGTTCGAGAAGCCCGAGGGGGTGGATTTCGTCTTCCCGCTGCTGAACCGCGGCGGGTTTCTCAATTCCGAAATGATGCTGCCGCTGCTCTGCACCCGGCACGGGCTGCCCTATATTGGCGCAACGCCGATCCTGCGCGGCCTTTCGGACGACAAGCATCTCACTAAGCTCGAAGCCAAGGCGCGGGGCGTGCCCACCGCACCTTGGGCGATCTTCCGCAGAGGCGCTCCGGTCGATGTGTCGATCTGTCCGCCCGCAGAGCGCTGGGTGATCAAGCCCAATGCCTCCTCGGCCAGCTGGGGCGTGCAGGACGCGGTCGATGCGGCGGGTCTGGAACGGGCCATTGCTGCAGTCCATGCCGACGGTCATGACGCGATTGTCGAGCCGTTTCTGGTCGGCAGCGATGTCGAGGTGCCGGTGATTACCGTCAATGGTCGCCCGACGATCATGCCGATGATGCAGTTCCTGCAGGCCGATCCGGCGCATCTGCGCACCTATTACGAAAAGCGCGATCTGGTCGACCGCTCGAACAAGTATAGCCTCGTGGCCTACGAGCGTTCTGAGATGGTGGCGCGCATCACCGAGCTGACCGACACGCTGATGGGCATCTTTGACCCCTTCGATTATGGCCGTTTCGAGTTTCGCGTCGATGACGAGAGCGGGCAGATCGACTTCCTTGAGGTCAATCTCAACTGCAACCTGTGGTCGGAAAAGGTTTTTGGGCGCTCGGCTTTGCTGGCGGGCATGACCCAGGAAGAGCTGATCGAAACCATCGTTGCGGAGAGCATGTTGCAGCAGGGCCTGTTTGGGCGATGAGCGGCCAGAATAAGGCCACAGCCATCGTCCTTGCCGGGCGCCGCGACGGCAGCATTGATCCCTTGGCAGAGGCGCACGGGGTTGCCGATAAGTGCCTGGTGCCGGTGCTGGGTATGCCGTGCATCGAGCATGTGCTCAAAGCGCTCGAGGCGGCACCTGAGATCGGTCAGATCATCATTTCAATCAATGATCCCGCGATCCTTGCGGGTCTGTCCACCGCTGATCGCCTGATGTCACAAGATCGCCTCACGGCATTGCGGGCCGAACGCAATCTTGCCGAGAGCGTGCTCGCTGCGGCAGCGGCCGCGCAGTTCCCCTTGCTGGTCACCACCGCAGACAATGTGCTGATGACCCCGGATAGCATCGCGCTGATGGTCAGCGGCGCGGGGAAGGCCGATGCGGCCGCAGCCTTCGCCCGCAAGGCCGACATCCTCGCCGCCCATCCCGAGGGCCAGCGGCGCTTCTATGAATTCGCTGATGACGGCTATTCGAACTGCAACACCTACTGGATCGCCCGTCCTGAAGTGCTGCGGGTGGTCGAGATCTGTCGCGAGGGCGGCCAGTTTGCCAAGAACCCGCGCCGGGTGATCGCTGCCTTTGGCCTCATCAACACACTGATGTTCCGTCAGGGCTGGCTGAGCCTCACGGCAGCCCTGAAGCGCGTGTCAAGGCGCATGAAGCTGGAACTCGTTCCCGTGGTCATGGCCGATGGCAGTTATGCCATCGACGTCGATAATGAACGCACCCACATGTGCGCTTCGCAGATCATGGCGCGGCGGATTGGGGCGGCGACCGGCGCGGGGCAGTAGCCCGCTTATACGCCCGGAGCCTTGTGCCAGGGCACTGACCCGCCCTCAATACAACAAAAAGATCAATTCTCTCGGGACCCAAACACCCAGCTCGCGCGTTATACCTGCAAATCTCGCAATATCCTCACGAAAGAAAGGTCGTTGCCATGCCGAGCCGCAAGATCGTTGCAAATGAACTGGCGCATGTGCTGCGGCAGGTCTCGCATCCTGATCGCATCCGCCTCCTGCTCAAGCTGCAGATGGGCGATCAGACGGTCAACCAGCTTGGCGACCTGCTGGAGATCTCGCCCACCCGTGTGTCGCAGCATTTGGGCGTCTTGCGGGCGATCGCCTTGGTCGAGACCGAAACCCATGGGCAGAAGCGGGTTTATCGGCTGGCCCAGCCGGCTTTGGCGCAGTGGCTGATCGAAGGAATCGATTTCGTCGCGCACCGCTTCAGCCGGGCGAGCATGAGCGATATTCAGGAAGCCAAGCGGTTGTGGCAGTCCGAGGCCGCCGAAACCGTGATGTAAGCGTTTGATGGTCGCGCCCGGCTCAGGCAGCCGGACGGATCATCAGCGAGGCGATATTGGTCTTGCCCGGATTCTCCGAGCGCCGCCCGTAACGCGTTACCAGCTCGCGCCATTCGACCACCAGCGTGCCGCCGGTCGACTGGTGCAGCTTCTCCCACGATGACAGCATCTCCAGACAGGCGTGGTCGATGTAATCGAGCGCCTCGACATGGATATGCACCTCCGACCCGAAGGGCGAGGATTCCAGCGCCTGGCCGAGCTGCGGGATCGAGAAGAACGTCGCCGAACCCGTCATCCACAGGTCGACCCGGTTCGTCTCGGCATCATGTTCGCGCCGGATGTCGAGGTGCGAGAAGGTGTAGACCAGCTTCGCCGTCGCCAGCACGAAGCCGAGGATCACCCCGGTCAAGAGATCGATCGCCACCACCCCGATCAGCGTCGCGAAATAGATCGCCAGCTCCTGCCGGCCGAATTCGGCGATCTTGCGGATCTGCGCGATGTTGACCAGCTTGTACCCGGTATAGACGAGGATCGCGGCCAGCACGCTGGTGGGGATCTCGTTGAGGATGAAAGGGAAAGCGGCGACCGCCAGCAGCAGCCAGCCGCCGTGCATGATCGACGAAAGCCGCGTCGTCGCCCCCGCCTCGACATTGGCGGCAGAGCGCACGATCACCCCCGTCATCGGCAGCGCGCCAAGGCCGCCGCAGATCATGTTGCCGATCCCCTGCGCGCGCAGTTCCTTGTCGTAATCGGTGCGGCTGCCCGTGTGCATCTTGTCGACCGCGGTCGCGCACAGCAGCGTTTCGGCACTGGCGACGAAGGCGAAGACCAGGCCGAGCGTCAGAATTGCCGGATCGGTGAAGCCCGCCAGCGCATCGCCTGTGGGCACATTCAGCGCGCCCCCCAGTGTCGCGGGCAGTTCCACCAGCGTGATCGGCAGGGCAAAGGTGATGGCAAAGATCGTGCCGACGATCACGCCCAAGAGCGGCCCCGGGATCAGCGCCAGCGCCTTGGGCTTGAACTGGTTCCACAGAACGATGGTGACGATGGTGATAATCCCCGCCATCGCGGCAAGGTGATGCACCGAGCCATCGGTCGGGATCGCCTTCATCACCGCTTCGGGGATCGCGGCGATGTTGAGCAGCCCGCTCGCGCGCGGGGCATCATCGAGCATCACGTGAAGCTGCGAGACGAAGATCAGCACGCCGATCCCCGCCAGCATCCCGTGGATCACCGAGGGCGAGATCGCGCGGAACCATTGGCCCAGCTTGAAAATCCCGGCGAGCAATTGCAGCGCGCCCGCAATCAGGCCGACCACACCGAGCATGATCAGCCCATGTTCCTGCACCAGCTGATAGACCAGCACCGCCATGCCCGCCGCAGGGCCGCTCACCTGCAAGGGCGATCCGGCGATGCTCCCCACCACCAACCCGTCGACGATCCCGGTGATCAGGCCCAGCGCCGGCGGCGCGCCCGAGGCAATCGCCACCCCCATGCACAGCGGCAAGGCGACGAGGAATACCACGATCGACGCGAGAAAATCGCGGCCGATCACGGCAGAGGACAGGCCTTCGGCGGAAAGGGGTTTCATGGGCGCGGCGCTCCGAGGGAGGGGAAAGGGGACGCTCAGCAAGCGTGGCTGTGACCGTGCACCATCTGCGCGGCGAGGTCGGCGGCGTAGCGTTCCTCGACCGAAATCCAGCTGCCGGTCACCTCGTCGAAGGTCGAAACCTCGCCGGTCTTGATGTCATAGACCCAGCCGTGCAGCTGCACCGTCTTCTGCGCCAGCGCGACCGCGACCACGGGGTGGGTCTTCAGATGCTGCAATTGCAGGATGACGTTCTGTTCCAGCAGCATCCGCATCTTGGCGTCAGGATCGAGGCCTGCGCCCATCGCTTCGGTGATGTCGACCGCGCCCTGGGCATAGCCCAGCCATTCGCGCACATGCGGCAGAGCGGTGAGGCCCGCGCGGTTCATCGCCCCCTTCATCGCTCCGCATTCGGTATGGCCGCAAACCACGATATGCGGGATTTTGAGCGCGCCGATGGCGAATTCAATCGAGGCAGTCATGCCGCCGGTCTGGTTGGTGTGCGGCGGCACGATATTGCCGGCATTGCGGCAGATGAAGAGCTCGCCCGGATCGGTCTGGGTCAGCATCGCGGTTTCAATACGGCTGTCCGAGCAGGTGATGAATAGCGCCTCGGGGCTCTGGCCGGTGGAGAGCTTTTCGAACAGCTCTCTCTTTTCTGGAAAGACCTCGCGCTGGAACTTGACCACGCCTTGGGCGAAATGGGGCATCGGGGGATATCCTTTCAGTGAGACGAATTGGGACCGGGCGCGCTCCACAGCGCGCGGGCGGCATCGATATGTTCGGCCTCTTCCAGCCGGGCGCGGACATCGACCAGCGGCAGGGCCTCGAGAATCCAGTCGGCAAGGAAGGGCTGGGCAAGGCGGTAGAAATGGTTGCGCCCGTCCCGCCGCTCCTCGACCAGACGATGGGCGCGCAGCAGGGCAAGGTGCTGCGAGACGCGCGAGGTCGGCAAGGCAAGCGCCTGGGCCAACGTCGTCACGTCCCTTTCACCCTGCCGCAGCTCCTCGATCAGCCGCCGCCGGTCGGCATGGACGAGCTGCCGGAACAGGTCGGCAAGCGCACGCGAGACGATCGCTCGGCTGGGCATCGGGCTCCCTCACATTTGCAAGATACTGCATATTTGCACATGCGGAGCTATGTTAACTCGTATCATGAGTCAACGCACACCATCGCGGGTGGGCGGTTCGATTGCCGCAAAAAATCCCCTGCCTCCTCAATCTGCGCGGGTGACAGCTTGCGTATTGTGTGGTGTCAGGGGCGCCGCACCCCACGTGGAACAGGGACGAGGACCATCATGAATTTCGAGCTTGCCCACGAACATGCGATGCTCAAGGAGCTGGTCGGCAAGTTCGTGCGTGATCAGCTGATGCCCTATGAGAGCGCGGTGATTGCCCGCGAGAATGTCGGGCAGGGCACCTATCTCACCCCCGAAGAGACCGCCAAGGTTGACATCGCGAGCCGCGATCTCGGCCTGTGGGGGCTGGACGCACCCGCGGAAGTGGGCGGGATGAACCTGCCGATGGTGGCGATGGTGGGGGTGAGCGAGGAGCTCGGCAAGACCGTGGTGCCCTACTACCTCCCGCCTGACAGCCCCAACCTCAGAATGCTGATGGTCGCCGCCGATGAACGCCAGCGCGAGGCCTATCTCGAGCCCTATGTGCGCGGCGAAACCATTTCTGCCATCGGCATCTCGGAACCCGGCGCGGGCGCTGACCCGCAAGGGATGCGCACCACCGCCGTGCAGGACGGTGATGACTGGATCATCAACGGTCGCAAGATCTGGATCACCAAGGGCGCCGAGGCCGATTTCACCATCCTGATGGCGGTCACCGACAAGAACCCCAGTGGCCGCAACGGGATGTCAGCCTTCCTGGTTGACCGCGACACCCCCGGCTTCAATGTCACTCGCAAGATCCCGATGATCGACGGGACCGCGACCTATGAAATCGCGCTCGACGATTGCCGGGTGCCGGGCTGGAAGCTGCTCGGCCAACGCGGGCAGGGCTTTGCGCCCATGCAGGTGCGCCTTGGCACGCGGCGGATCGAGATGGCCTCATGGTCGATCGGCATGGCGCAGCGCGCAATGGAGATGATGATCGATTACGCGCCGCAGCGCACGACCTTCGGCAAGCCGCTCTCGGCGCGCCAGACCGTGCAGAACTGGATCGCGGACGCGGCCACAAAGATTCATGCCATGCGGTTGATGACCTATGACTGCGCATGGAAGATAGACGAGGGCCGCGACACCCGCAGCGAAATCTCGATGATCAAGAGCTTCTGCACCGAAGGCGCCTACGAAATCGTCGATCATGCCATGTAGCTCTACGGCGGCATGGGCATGACCCGCGAGCTGCCGCTATACCTCATGTCGAACAAGCTGCGCACGATGCGCATCTATGATGGGCCGAGCGAGATTCATAACTGGGTGGTCGCGCGCGGTCTGCTTGGGACGAGCGACTGAGGCGAACCTTCGGGAGGGTAGGGCACCTACCTGCGCATCAGGAATAAAACGAAACGGGCGGGAGAACCTGGAGTTCTCCCGCCCGCCTGCTTTCCGGGTGGAGTGGCTTAGAGCGGTTTGCGATCTGGCTGAGCCAAATCGGCGGCTCTAGGTTGTTGTTTTACCGCATTTTCCGAACAGTCAGGTGATTCCACCTGACTGGAAAACGCTCTAGAACTTGCCGCGCAGACCGAGGAAGAAGAACCGTCCCCGGACACCGATCGGCCGCACCAAGTCGCCCAGATAGGGCTCACGATCGAAGGCGTTGTTGATGCCGCCGTAGAGGCTGAACTCATCGGTGACGTCGTAGTTTGC